>NZ_JBEYZD010000047.1:0-69380 GCF_040645895.1 Streptomyces olindensis
CCTGCACACCTACAACCACCACCGCTGCCACACCGCACTGGGCGGCCAGCCACCCATCAGCCGTGTCAACAACGCTGCGGGCCAATACACCTAGTGTCCGGTGGCCGGGGTGGCTGTGGCAGCACGCCCGAGTGCCCGACGGTCGGGGCGTGTGAAGACAGCCCCGGCTCTGGGGTCACGCCCGGCCGCCTTGCGTTCCGCCGGGGCGGGCGGTACGGCAGGCCGTACCGCCGCCGTGTCGTCCGTGTCAGCGGTTCCTCCGTACCGCGCCCGCGAGGATCCAGCCCTCCACCGCCTCGTACTGGTGGCGCTGCTCCTCCGACTTGCGGCGGCCGGAGGCCATCGTGCCCAGCCAGCCGCAGGCGAAGCCCAGGGGTATGGAGAGCAGGCCCGTGGTGGTGAACGGGAACCAGTTGAAGTCGGCCTCGGGGAAGGCGGAGACGGGCGAGCCGGAGACCAGGTTCGTCCCCGGCATCAGCAGCAGGACGGCCAGTGAGCCGCCGATGAGCGTGCTGAGCAGTCCCGCTCGCGTGTAGCGGCGCCAGAACAGGCTGTAGACCAGCGCGGGCGCGATGGCCGAGGCACCCAGGCAGAAGGACAGCGTCACCAGGGGTTGCAGGCTGCGGTGCTGGACGAGCGTGGCCAGCAGGATCGCCGGGATGCCCACCGCCAGGGCCGAGATCCGGGCCAGTGCCATCTCGCGGCGCGGTGACATCTCCCGTACCCGGGCCGCGAAGACGTCGTGGGCGAGGGAGTTGGCGCAGGCGAGGATCATCCCGGCGACGGAGGCGAGCAGGGTCAGGAAGACCGCGGTGGTGACGGTCGTGAACAGGAACGTCTCCGCCGTCGACACGTCCGCGCCGAACGCCGCCTGGGAGCCCAGCAGATAGGCCGTGTTGCCCTGCGGGTCGACCTGGGCGATGACCTCCCGCCCGACCAGCGCGGTCGCGCCGAAGCCGACGACCGTGATGACGAGCACGAACAGGGCCACGCTCGACACGGCCCAGGACATCGAACGCCGTACCTGCCGGGCGCTGGAGGCGGTGTACATGCGCATGGTGACGTGCGGCAGGCAGGCGCCGCCGAGGACGATCGTCAGATGCGCCGTGATCATGTCCAGGTCGGGGCTGGCGGCGCCCGAGAACTGCAGGCCCGACGAGAGGAACGCCGAACCCACGCCGCTGTTCCCGGCGGCCGCGCCGAACAGCGCCCCGGGGTCCCAGTCGAAGCGGTTCAGGATCAGCGCCGCCACCACCAGGCCGGAGCCGAGCAGCATCACGATCTTCAGGATCTGGATGAGGGCGGTGCCCTTCATGCCTCCGATCGCCGCGTAACTGATCATCAGCGCGCCCACGCCGATGATGCAGCCCGTCTGCAAGGACTCGCCGGAGAAGCCGAGGATGAACGCCATCAGCTGCCCTGTGCCCGCCAACTGCACCAGCATCAGCGGCAGCAGCGCCGCCAGGGTCACCGCGCAGGCCGCGATGCGCACGGCGCGTCCCGGCATGCGGCGGGTCAGCGCGTCGCCCATGGTGAACCGGCCCGCGTTGCGCAGCGGTTCGGCCAGCAGGAACATCAGCAGCATCAGTGACAGGGCCGTGCTCAACGCCAGGACCGTGCCGTCGTAGCCGAACAGGGCGATCACGCCGCCCGTGCCGAGGACGGTCGCGGCGGAGATGTAGTCGCCGGCGATCGCCAGGCCGTTGCGCATGGGGGACAGGGAGCTGTAGCCGGTGTAGAACTCGTCGAGGTCGTCCCGGTCCGGGCCGGTCATCACGCAGAGCAGCAGCGTGATCGTGGCGACCGTGGAGAAGCCGACCAGGGACATCGCCTGGGCGTTGCCGCTGAACTCGGTGGTCACCGCGCCTCCTCCCGCTTGGCGTCCAACTGGGCCTGCTTGCGTATCCGGTCCGCGATCGGGTCGACGTGGCGGCGGGCCGTGGTCTCGTACAGGGCGATCGCCAGCCACGTCACGGGGACCTGGATGAGCGCCAGGAGCAGGCCGGTGGGCAGGCCGTCGGTGACCGTGCTCGTCATGAACGACGGCGCGAACGCCGACAGGATCAGGAACAGGGTGAAGTACCCGAGCGCCGTGAGCGTGGCCACGCGCCGCTGCCAGCGGTAGGCACTGCGCAGGATCCGCAGGTCGCTGTGGTGCCCGAGGGCGGCGTGGCGCTGGGGACGCCTCGCGGCCGCCGGCTCGGGCTCCTGCTGCGGCGCCCAGGGGTAGGTGTCGTACGAGGGCGACGCATCGGGTGGCGGTGGGTAGGGGCGGTACGGGGGCGGGTCGTAGGACATCCCGGTGCTCCTTGCGAGGGTTTTATCCGGTGCGGCGGACCGCAGGGAGGTGGGGGGTGAGCGGCCACGCACGTTACTTCGGAGTACCGGGGCTGCGCGAGGGTTTCACCAAACTGATCGGTCGGTACGCGCTTACCTTTCCGACCTCGGGTGTTACCCGCGTTAACCGAGGTTGGTGCGCGTCCCCGGTGGGCTACCTGAGGTGGATCAGTGCCACGGACGCCGGTACTTCGCCGCCGTCGTCGAGCGTCGCGCCGAACGTCAGCCGCCGGTCGGTGCGACGCCGCACCGGACTCCCGGCGCGCACGGTGAAACCGACGCCGACCCGTCCTCCGGCGGGAACGCGTATGCGTTCCTCCTGCCGTCCGTGTTCCGTCCGCACGGACCACCCGTCGCCCACCGGCCGGGCCGCGACCGTCACGTGGCGTGCGGTGGTACCGAAGTTGTAGACGTCGACGACCATGCGCGTGCGGCGGCCGAGACGGTAGCCGTACGGCGGCGGCGCGTCCCCGTCGTCCTTGCCGGGGGCGGCGTTGCGGGCGGGGAAACGCTGGGCCAGGACGATGTGCTCGGCGGGGGAGAGGCGGGCCCGGGGGCGAGCGGTGGCCTGGGGGCGAGCGGTGGCCCGGAGGGAAGGCGCGGAAACCGCCGGACTCGCGGGGGTCGCGGGGGTCGCGGGGGAGACGACGTACAGGGGGTCGCGTGCGGCGGTCACCGGGCCCGCGGGCAGGCGGCGGCCCATCAGGTCGTACGCGACCCCTGCCGGGTCCACGCGCACGGGCCGCTCCGCCCACAGCACCATGACCCGCTCGCCACGCCCGCTGTCGAAGACGAACCCCCGGACCCCGTCCGGCAGGCCGGGCGCGAGGCCGGTGAAGTGTGCCGCGCCGAGCAGCGAGGTGAGTGCCGCGAAGGCGCTGTAGGCGGGCAGCGGCCGGAAATCCCGGTCGAACAGCCCGAAGTAGACGCCGTCGTCGTGCAGCGGCGGGCCCGCGAACCAGAACTGCCGCTCGTTCCCGGCCGCCGGCCCCTCCACCATGGAACGCACCACGTACCGCGCCTGGACGATCTCCTGCTCCGGCGTCAGGTCCTCCCCGGGCCGGGCCTTCTGGAACGCGCCGCACTCCGTCATCCACAGCGGTACGTGCGCCTGGTGCCGGCGCGCCAGTTCGTGCTGCTCCCGCGCGGCGCCCGGGAAGCGCGGCTCGCCGGGCTCGGCCGGGTCCGGGTAGCCGTGGAAGGCCCACACGTCGGCGTAGCGCACGACGTCGTTGGCGAGCATCAGGTCCTGGAAGGGACCGGTCTGCGCGAGGCCCGGCAGGACGACGAGGCAGGGCTCGGGCGCGGCGTCCTTGATTCCGAGGGCGGCGGCCTTCACGAACGCGGCGTGGGCGTCGCCGGTGCTGCGGGTGGTGTCGACGTCCGGTTCGTTCGAGAGCTGGAGTGCCTCGGGGCCGGCCGCCGCCAGGTGCCGGGCGTAGCGGTAGGCGTGCCTGAGGTCCGCCGGGAGCGGCAGCGAGGCGTCGGTCATGGCCCACTCGGGGGCGGGGGAGAGCACGTCGAGGACGGCCAGGCCGTGGGCGCGCAGGGTGCGGGTGCGGCGGTCGTGGTGGGAGGTGTCGTACGCGCCGGGTGCAGGCTCGGCCGCGGGCCAGGACTGGCCGTCCCGTACCCAGCCGGTTCCCATGTCCCGCAGGGCCGCGGCGAAGTCCGGCAGCCGGGACGGCGGGACGAGGGAGGACGCCCAGACGTTGACGCCGAAGCGGCTGGTGGGGCCGGTGACGGCGGACCGCTCGGGCAGGCGGGCGAACCGGCCCGTCACGCCGTCCGCGTGCACCCGATAGTGCCCCGGGGGCAGGGCGGGCAGTGTGACCGTCACGCTCGTGTCACCCGCGGCGATGGTGGCCCGGCCGGCCGCTGCCCGGCTTCCGCGGTGGTCGCTGACGACGTACCGCACGCGGTACGCGCGCGTGGCCCGCCCGTCCAGGGCCAGCCGCAGCCTGGCCGGTTCACCCACGCGGTGCCGGGGCACGGACAGCTCGCGCAGGGCCGGGTGCCCGGCCAGGTGGCGCAGGGTGAAGCGGTCCAGGGACAGGGCGTACGCCGTCGTGTCGCCGAGGACGGCCGGTTCGGTGACGCGGAAGGTGAACGTGTGGGTGCCGCCGTCCAGTTCGACCACGCCGAGGTCCAGGACGGACAGGTCGCCCCAGGCGGGCGGCGACTCGTACCAGTGCGGTTGTGAGCGCGCGATCTCCTCGAACGGGCCGTCGTCCACGGACAGGTGCGGATAGGAGGCGACGGCCTCGGTGTGCGGCGTCTCCATCGGTGCCGTGGCGACGGCGGTCAGCGCGTACACCCCTGGCCGGGGGACGCGCACCGCGTAGGTCGCGTACCAGCCGGTCCCCGCCGGGGGTTTCCCCGCAGTCCGTAACCTCAGGTACCGCCCGCCCGAGGCCCGGCGGTCCCTGACCACCGGGATGTTCGTGCGTACCGCGGCCTCGCCCTGCACCGTCACCGTCACCGCCGCGGGCGTGGCCGCCCGGGCCGCGGCCGAGCCGCTCGCCGCCGCCATCGCTCCGAGTCCCGCCGCCATCGCCGTGCGCCTGTTGAAGTCCATGCCACCAGCAGACACGCACCGGCCGTCACGGCGCGTCACCCGCACGAGTGTCCGGTCCCGGAAAGGCGTCGGGGTCGGGCCCTAGGGGGTGCCGGGGACGGCGGTGAGGTGCCGGCGGTAGCGGACGCCGGGGCGGCCGTCGACGGTCGTGTTCTCCACGCGCGTGAAACCGCTGCGGGCCAGGACGGTCATCGACGCCGGGTTGTCCAGGGTCGTGACCGCCGTGAGGGTCGTCAGCCCGTACTCGGTGGCGGCCAGGCGGCTCACCTCCGCCACGGCCGCCCTCGCCACGCCCCGGCCAGCGGCGCGTTCGCCGACGCGGTAGCCGAGTTCGGCGCCGCCGTCCGCCACGTCGAGCAGGTTCACCCGGCCGATCAGCTTCCCCTCGTCGTCCAGGACGACGTGGAAGTGGCACACACCCGCCCGCTGTTCGGCCAGCAGGGCCTGATGGCGTGCGGCGAAGCCGGACGGAGTGAAGTAGGCGTCCCCCCGGTCCGGCACGGTGCGCGCGAAGTAGGCGCGGTTCTCCCGTTCGAAGGCCAGCAGGGCTTCCGCGTGACCGGCCGTCAGCCGTTCCAAGGTCACCATGGGCCGGAGGATACGTACGGTCAGTCCTTCAGCACCGGGAATTTCCGGGGCGCGAGGAACAGCAGCACCAGGAACGCCAGGGCCGCCGCGCCCGCCGCACCCAGGTAGACCGCGTGCACCGCGTCCGCGATCGCCCGCCGCGTCGCCTCCGGCGCGCTGCCCGAACCCAGCGCCCGGGTCACCGAGTCGAGGTCGCCCGCCCCGCCGAGCCTGGCGGCCAGCACCCCGTTGGCGACCGCGCCGAAGACCGCCGCGCCGACCGTCTGGCCGGTCTGGCGGCAGAACAGCACCGACGCGGTCGTCGTACCGCGTTCCGCCCAGCCCACCGTCGACTGCACCCCGACGATGAGCGGCAACTGGAACAGGCCCAGCGCGGCGCCGAGCAGCAGCATCAGCAGCGTCGGCTGCCACGCCTGCCCGGGGTACGGCAGGAAGGGGAACGCGAACAGGGTCAGCGAGGCCGCTCCGATGCCGAGCATCGCGGTGTTGCGGAAGCCGATCCTGCGGTACACGTGCTGGCTCAGCGCCGCCGACACCGGCCAGCTCAACGTCCATACGGAGAGCACGAATCCGGCGGCCACGGGCGCGAGGCCCAGCACCGACTGGGCGTAGGTGGGCAGGAACACCGCCGGCGCGACCATCAGCAGACCCAGCGCGCCCAGGGCCAGGTTGACCGCGGCGATCGTGCGGCGCCGCCACACCCAGCCCGGGATGATCGGCTCCGCCGCCCGGCGCTCCACCAGCACCACCACCGCGACCAGGAGGAGCCCCGCACCGAACAGGGCCAGGGAAGGCGCCGACAGCCACGGCCACGCCACCCCGCCCTGCACCAGGGCCGTGAGCAGGACGCCGCCGCAGGCGAACACCGCGAGCGCGCCCGCCCAGTCCACGCGCGCGTGCGTCGCCGTTTCCCGCTCCGGCTCGTGGAGGTGACGGACGATCAGCCATAGGGCGACCGCGCCGATCGGCAGGTTGACCAGGAAGATCCAGCGCCAGTCCGCGTACGTGGCGAGCACACCGCCGAGACCCGGTCCCGCGACCGCGGACAGCGCCCACACCGTCGACAGTTTCGACTGGATCCTGGGCCGCTCCTTCAGCGGGTACAGGTCGGCGGCGAGCGTCTGCACCGTGCCCTGGAGGGCGCCGCCGCCCAGTCCCTGCACGATCCGGAAGGCGATGAGCGCCCCCATGTTCCAGGCCAGCGCGCACAGCAGGGAGCCGACGAGGAAGATCACCGAGCCCGCTATCAGGACCGGTTTGCGGCCGAAGGTGTCGGAGAGCTTGCCGTACACGGGCAGGGTGACGGTCACGGCCAGCAGATAGCCGGAGAACAGCCAGGAGAAGACGGAGAAACCGCCGAGGTCCCCCACGATCTGCGGGACGGCCGTCGAGACGATGGTGGCGTCGAGCGCCGCCAGCGCCATCGAGAGCATCAGCGCGGCGACGACGGCTCCGCGCCGGTCGGTCGCGGCCGGCCGCGCGGTCTCATGTGCCGTGGAACTGGTGCCGCCCACCCCGGGTTCCTCCCCCTCGCCGTGGCCACGCCGCAGTCCTGCGCCGGTGCCGCCATGCCTGCCCCTTGCACCTACCTGCCGCCCGACAGCTTCCCACTTGACCCTGACGTCGCGGGAGGGTGGAGCCTGACTGGACCGACGGGGGGAGCCTCACTGGACCGACGGGTGGAGCCGACCCTGAGACGGCCTCCACCCTTCGGTGGACTGCCCCTAGGGGTACCTCCGTACTACGACCTGGGGAGGGTTCGTACCGGCGGAGGACGAGACGCGGAGAGGGCGTTCCTTAACCTGGCTTTACGCCGCCGGGGGGCGGTTTCACACACCGGCGGGGGTGGGGTTTTCCTCAGGAAAAGACTGCGCTGAACACCAGGGCGCGGGGCCCCTCCCCGCGGCGAGACTGAAACGCGTCGGACGGGCTCATCCGTTCCGAGAGCGCGTACCGCGGCTGTCGACCAGGCGACCGCCTTCACCATTTGCTGACCGATATAGGAGACATACCGTGACTTCGGCTGTGACCATTCCCAGGCACGGGGGTACTGGAGGGCGTACGGCCGTTGCCGCGCGGGCGCGCCAGGTCGTGAAGGCGTACGGGTCCGGAGAGACCCGGGTCGTCGCCCTCGATCACGTCGACGTGGACATCGCACGCGGCCAGTTCACCGCGATCATGGGCCCCTCGGGCTCCGGCAAGTCCACGCTCATGCACTGCCTCGCCGGCCTCGACACCGTCACCGGCGGGCAGATCTACCTCGACGAGACCGAGATCACCGGCCTGAAGGACAAGAAGCTCACGCAGCTGCGCCGGGACCGCATCGGGTTCATCTTCCAGGCGTTCAACCTGCTGCCGACGCTGAACGCCATCGAGAACATCACGCTGCCCATGGACATCGCGGGCCGCAAGCCGGACAAGCAGTGGCTGGCCCGGGTCGTGGAGACCGTCGGCCTCGCCGACCGGCTCAAGCACCGGCCCACCCAGCTCTCCGGAGGCCAGCAGCAGCGCGTCGCCGTGGCGCGGGCGCTGGCGGCCCGGCCCGAGATCATCTTCGGTGACGAGCCGACCGGAAACCTCGACTCGCGCGCGGGCGCCGAGGTCCTCGGCTTCCTGCGCCGGTCCGTGACCGAGCTGGGCCAGACCATCGTCATGGTCACGCACGACCCGGTGGCCGCCTCGTACGCGGACCGCGTGCTGTACCTCGCCGACGGCCGCATCGTCGACGAGATGTACAAGCCGACCGCGGAGGCCGTCCTGGACCGCATGAAGGACTTCGACGCCCGGGGGCGCACGTCATGACCGTCATGAAGACCTCGATGCGCAACTTCCTCGCGCACAAGGGCCGCATGGCGCTCTCCGCGATCGCCGTCCTGCTGTCGGTGGCCTTCGTCTGCGGGACGCTCGTCTTCACGGACACCATGTCCACCACGTTCGACAAGCTCTTCGCGGCCACCTCCTCGGACGTGACGGTGAGCGCCAAGGGCGCCTCCGACAGCGGTGAGACGACCGCCGACAACGGCAAGCCGCCCGTGCTGCCGGCGTCCGTGCTCGCCGAGGTGCGCAAGGCCGACGGCGTGAAGTCCGCCGAGGGCACCGTCTTCTCCACGTCGGTGACCGTCGTCGACGCCGACAAGGACAACCTCTCGCCCTCCAGCGGCGCCCCGACCATCGTCGGCAGCTGGAACGGCAACGACGCCCGCACCATGAAGATCACCTCCGGCGCGGCGCCCAGGGGCGGCGACCAGATCATGGTCGACGCCGACACCGCCGACAAGCACGACCTGAAGCTCGGCGACGAGATCGGCGTGATCAGCGCGGTCGGCACCCACAAGGCGAAGATCTCCGGCATCGCCGACTTCACCGTCACCAACCCCGGCGCCGCGATCTTCTACCTGGACACCAAGACCGCCCAGCAGACCCTGGTCGGCGAGTCCGGCGTCTACACCAACGTCAACGTCACCGCGGCCGCCGGCACCAGCGACGCACAGCTGAAGAAGAACGTCACGGCCGAACTCGGCGGCGACTACCAGGTCAAGACCGCCAAGGAGACCGCGGACGCCAACCAGAAGGACGTCGCGGGCTTCATGAACGTCATGAAGTACGCCATGCTCGGCTTCGCCGGGATCGCCTTCCTCGTCGGCATCTTCCTGATCATCAACACCTTCTCCATGCTGGTCGCCCAGCGCACCCGGGAGATCGGCCTGATGCGGGCGATCGGCTCCTCCCGCAAGCAGGTCAACCGCTCGGTGCTCGCCGAGGCGCTGCTGCTCGGCCTCGTCGGATCGGTGCTCGGCGTGGGCGCCGGCGTCGGCCTCGCGGTCGGCCTGATGAAGCTCATGGGCCAGATGGGCATGGAGCTGTCCACCAGCGACCTCACCGTGGCCTGGACGACCCCCGTGGTCGGCCTCGTCCTCGGCGTGATCGTCACCGTCCTGGCCGCCTACCTGCCCGCCCGCCGCGCCGGCAAGATCTCCCCGATGGCCGCCCTGCGCGACGCGGGAGCCCCGGCGGACGCCAGGGCCGGCTGGATACGCGGTGTGATCGGCACCGTCCTCACCGGCGCCGGCGGCTTCGCCCTGTACCTGGCGTCGGCGGCCGACAAGGCCAAGGACGGCTCCCTGTGGCTCGGTCTCGGCGTGGTGCTGTCGCTGATCGGCTTCGTCGTCATCGGCCCGCTGCTCGCCGGCGGAGTGGTCCGCGTCCTCGGTGCCGCCCTGCTGCGCATGTTCGGCCCCGTCGGGCGCATGGCCGAGCGCAACGCCCTGCGCAACCCGCGCCGCACCGGCGCCACGGGTGCCGCGCTGATGATCGGCCTCGCCCTGGTGGCGTGCCTGTCCGTGGTCGGCTCCTCCATGGTGGCCTCCGCCACCGACCAGCTCGACAAGACCGTCGGCACGGACTTCATCGTCCAGTCCGACAGCGGGCAGCTGATCACCCCGCAGGCGGTCAAGGCCATGAAGTCGACGCCGGAGCTGGAGCGGGTCACCGAGTACAAGTGGACCAAGGCCGACTTCACCACCCCCGACGGCGAGACCCTCAAGGACACGGCGATCACGGCGGCGGACCCGTCGTACGCCACCGACCTGCGCACCGAGACGGTCGCCGGCAAGCTGCCCGACGCCTACAAGCCCGACTCGATGTCCGTGCACGAGAAGTTCGCCAAGGACCACGGCATCAGCCTCGGCTCGAAGGTCAAGGTGGCCTTCAAGGACGGCTCGGCGGCCGACCTGACGGTCCGGGCGATCACCAGCAGTGACGTCGTGATCGACGCGGGCGCGATGTACACGTCCATCGCCACGATGGCCAAGTACGTCCCTGCCGACAAGATGCCGCTGGACTCGCTGGTCTTCGCCAGCGCCAAGGAGGGGCAGCAGGACGCCGCCTACAAGTCCCTGAAGTCGGCGCTGCACGACTACCCGCAGTACACCGTGCGCGACCAGACCGACTACAAGGAGGCCCTGAAGGACCAGATCGGCCAGCTGCTCAACATGATCTACGGCCTGCTGGCGCTGGCGATCATCGTCGCCATCCTGGGCGTGGTGAACACCCTGGCCCTGTCCGTGGTGGAGCGCACCCGGGAGATCGGCCTGATGCGGGCGATCGGCCTCTCCCGCCGCCAGCTGCGCCGCATGATCCGCATGGAGTCGGTGGTCATCGCCCTCTTCGGCGCCCTGCTGGGCCTCGGACTGGGCATGGGCTGGGGAGCCACCGCGCAGCAGCTGCTCGCGCTGGAGGGCCTGATGGTCCTGGAGATCCCCTGGCCGACGATCATCGGCGTCTTCATCGGCTCGGCGTTCGTGGGCCTGTTCGCGGCACTGATCCCGGCGTTCCGGGCGGGCCGGATGAACGTCCTGAACGCGATCGCGACCGAGTAACCGCCCAGGAACCACCGCACACGGGGGTTGCGGGGGAACGGCCCGCCCCGGAGGTCTCCACCTCCGGGGCGGGCCGAGCGCTGTGCGCTCCCCGCCGGGCCGCTTCGGCGCGCCGCGCCGGCCGCAGGGCATGAGAGCCGTACGGCGAGTGGGTCGTACGGCGAGTGGGTCGTACGGCGAGTGGGTCGTACGGCGTGTCAGCTACCGGTGGCCGTCCGCCGCTGGAGGACCACGTACCCGTTGGCCTCGCCCGCGACGGCGTACTCGGCTCCCGGGTGCAGCACGCGGGCGTAGCCCACCGGGTCGCGGTACCCGCCGTCGACGTTCTCCAGGGCGATGTACTCAGGGGTGACGCCCTGGGTGTTGCCGAGCCAGAAGACCCGGCAGCGCGAGGTGAGGCGGCTGATCGGGCCGATGTTGGCCTCGACGGTGGCGCCGTCGGGTATCCGCGCCAGCAGGCGTTCGACGCCGGACACGGCGGCCGGCTTGCGGTAGATCTCGGCCTCGGCCAGCTGCGCCAGCGGCAGCGAGGTGGTCAGCGCCAGCGCCGCGGCGGCGACGGCGGCCGGCAGGTGGGCGGCGTACGAGCGCAGCCACGCGCGCGTGCTGAGGCGCGCGGTCGTGAGGGCGTCGGCGAGTGCGAGCACGACGACCGGCATCAGGACCGCGCTGTAGTGCCAGTCGGTGCCCCAGTAGTGCGCGTCCCCGGACAGGAAGCGCCAGCCGAGCGTCGGCAGGGCGACCACCAGCAGCGGGGAGCGCAGGGCGAGCAGCCCGCTGGTGGGGACCAGCAGCCAGGCGAGGGTGCGCAGCTTGGTGCCGAGGCCCTCGAAGGGGCTGCCCGCTGCGCCGACCTTGTCCCAGTAGGCGTAGCCGCCCGACGGGCTGAACCACGGGATCACCACGGTGAGGGCGAGCACCGTCGCCGCCACGCCGAACACCGCGACACCGAGCGCGTACCGGACCGCCCTGGGCGACCGGTCGCGTGCCCGCCAGGCCACGACCAGCGCGATCGCGGCCAGGGTCAGCCCCAGGTCCTCCTTGACCAGCACCAGGGGGAGCGCCCAGCACAGGGCCGCGCGCAGGCGCTGCGCGAGGAGGGCCTCCAGGGAGAAGGCGATCAGCGGGACGGCGAAGCAGATCTCGTGGAAGTCGAAGTCGACGGCGCGCTGGACGCCCCAGGACAGCCCGTAGGCGAGGCCGAGGGCCAGACCCCGGCGGCGGCCCAGGAGCCGGGCGGCGGCGCGGGTGACCGGCACGGCGGACAGCGCGAAGAGCGCGGCCTGCGCGACCAGCAGCGTGACCGGTGAGGGAAACAGCCGGTACAGCGGCGCGAGCACGGCGGTCACCGGGCTGAAGTGGTCCCCCAGGATGTCGAAGCCCGGGCCCTTGAGGTCCGCGACCGGCGCCCTGAGGTGCGCGTAGCCGCGCACGGCCTGCTCGAAGATGCCCAGGTCCCAGGAGAGGGTCGTCATGTGCCGGTAGCGGCCGACGGAGACGGTCGCGTAGGCGGCGAAGAGGGCGGCGGCGAGGACCCAGGGGTCCCACCGCGCGCCGAGGCGGCGCCGGCCACCCGGGGCGTGGGCGGCCGGCGCAGGTATCCGGGGGGACGGGACCTGGAGGGTGGAGGCAGGCATGACGTGCCTTACGCAGGGGCGGGAATCGGACAGATCATGCCGTGGTGAAAACAACTGGTGGGGGTGAAGTTGTGAAGATTGGGCGGCTGATTCCCCCTTGACCGGCGGAGCCGGGCGCGGCCAGGGGAGAACGGTCGTTATCCACAGGCCCGCCGCGCGGGCGCGCATCGTCGTACGCTGGAGACCCCCGGCCCGCAGCGCGCGTCGGGCCCGTCGTGTTGCCCCTCCCCTGGACGGAAAAAGCCCCGAATGAGCCTGCACGGTCTGCTCGACGCCGTAGTCAAGGACGCCGCGCTCGCGGAAGCGATCAAGGCGGCCGCAGACGGCAACCGCATGCACGTCGACCTGGTCGGTCCCCCCGCGGCCCGCCCCTTCGCCGTCGCCGCCCTGGCCCGCGACACGGGCCGCCCGGTGCTGGCGGTGACGGCGACGGGCCGCGAGGCCGAGGACCTGGCCGCGGCCCTGCGCTCCCTCCTCCCGCCGGAGGGTGTCGTGGAGTACCCGTCGTGGGAGACGCTCCCGCACGAGCGGCTCAGCCCCCGCAGCGACACCGTCGGCCGCCGCCTGGCCGTGCTGCGCCGCCTGGCCCACCCCCGGCCCGACGACCCCGAGACGGGCCCGGTCTCCGTCGTCGTGGCACCGGTGCGGTCCGTGCTCCAGCCGCAGGTCAAGGGCCTTGGTGACCTGGAGCCGGTCGCCCTGAGGACCGGCCAGAGCGCCGACCTGAACGAGGTGGTCGACGCCCTCGCGGCCGCCGCCTACGCGCGCGTGGAGCTCGTCGAGAAGCGCGGCGAGTTCGCCGTCCGCGGCGGCATCCTCGACGTGTTCCCGCCCACCGAGGAACACCCCCTGCGTGTCGAGTTCTGGGGCGACGACGTCGAGGAGATCCGCTACTTCAAGGTCGCCGACCAGCGCTCCCTCGAAGTCGCCGAGCACGGCCTGTGGGCGCCGCCGTGCCGCGAGCTTCTGCTCACCGAAGACGTCCGCACACGCGCGCGTGCCCTGGCCGAACAGCACCCCGAGCTCGGAGAGCTGCTCGGCAAGATCGCCGAGGGGATCGCCGTCGAGGGCATGGAGTCCCTCGCTCCGGTCCTGGTCGACGACATGGAGCTGCTGCTCGACGTGCTGCCCAAGGGCGCCATGGCCGTCGTCTGCGACCCGGAACGGGTCCGCACGCGCGCGTCGGACCTCGTGGCCACCTCGCAGGAGTTCCTCCAGGCCTCCTGGGCGGCCACCGCCGGCGGCGGCGAGGCGCCCATCGACGTCGGCGCGGCCTCCCTGTGGTCCATCGGGGACGTCCGGGACCGGGCCCGCGAGCTGGACATGATGTGGTGGTCCGTGTCGCCCTTCGCCGCGGACGAGGAGCTGACGGATCCATTTGCCGCTGACGCGGCGGGTGACACCCTCAAGCTCGGCATGCACGCCCCGGAGACCTACCGCGGCGACACCGCCAAGGCCCTCGCCGACACCAAGGGCTGGCTCGCCGACGGCTGGCGCGCGGTGTTCGTCACCGAGGGGCACGGACCGGCGGCCCGCACGGTCGAGGTGCTCGGCGGCGAGGGCATCGCCGCCCGGCTCGACACGGACCTCGCGGAGATCTCCCCGTCGCTCGTGCACGTGGCGTGCGGCTCGATCGAGCACGGCTTCGTCGACCCGGCCCTCAGACTCGCCGTCCTGACCGAGACCGACCTGACCGGCCAGCGGGCGTCCGGCCGCGAGGGCGCCCGGATGCCGGCCCGCCGCCGCAAGACCATCGACCCGCTCACCCTGGAGGCGGGCGACTACATCGTCCACGAGCAGCACGGCGTGGGCCGCTACATCGAGATGGTGCAGCGCACCGTGCAGGGCGCGACCCGCGAGTACCTGGTCGTCGAGTACGCGCCCGCCAAGCGCGGCCAGCCCGGTGACCGCCTCTACATCCCCACCGACCAGCTGGAGCAGATCACCAAGTACGTCGGCGGCGAGGCCCCCACCCTGCACCGCCTGGGCGGCGCCGACTGGACGAAGACGAAGGCCCGCGCGAAGAAGGCCGTCAAGGAGATCGCCGCCGACCTCATCAAGCTGTACAGCGCCCGCATGGCCGCCCCCGGGCACGCCTTCGGCGCGGACACCCCTTGGCAGCGCGAACTGGAGGACGCCTTCCCCTACGCGGAGACGCCCGACCAGCTCACCACCATCGCCGAGGTCAAGGAGGACATGGAGAAGTCGGTCCCCATGGACCGCCTGATCTGCGGCGACGTCGGTTACGGCAAGACCGAGATCGCCGTCCGGGCCGCCTTCAAGGCCGTCCAGGACGGCAAGCAGGTGGCCGTCCTGGTGCCGACGACCCTGCTGGTGCAGCAGCACTTCGGGACGTTCAGCGAGCGGTACGCGCAGTTCCCGGTGAGCGTGAAGGCGCTGTCCCGCTTCCAGACCGACACCGAGGCCAAGGCGGTCCTGGAGGGCCTGCGCGAGGGCTCCGTCGACATCGTCATCGGCACGCACCGGCTGTTCTCGTCCGAGACGAAGTTCAAGGACCTGGGCCTGGTCATCGTCGACGAAGAGCAGCGCTTCGGCGTCGAGCACAAGGAGCAGCTGAAGAAGCTGCGCGCCAACGTCGACGTGCTGACGATGTCCGCCACCCCGATCCCGAGGACGTTGGAGATGGCGGTGACGGGCATCCGCGAGATGTCGACCATCACCACCCCGCCCGAGGAGCGCCACCCGGTCCTGACGTTCGTCGGCCCCTACGAGGAGAAGCAGATCGGCGCCGCCATCCGCCGCGAGCTGCTGCGCGAGGGCCAGGTCTTCTACATCCACAACCGGGTCGAGTCGATCGACCGGGCCGCCGCCCGGCTGCGCGAGATCGTCCCCGAGGCGCGCATCGCCACCGCCCACGGCCAGATGTCGGAGTCCACGCTGGAGCAGGTCGTCGTCGACTTCTGGGAGAAGAAGTTCGACGTGCTGGTGTCCACGACGATCGTGGAGTCCGGCATCGACATCTCCAACGCCAACACCCTGATCGTGGAGCGCGGCGACAACTTCGGCCTGTCCCAGCTGCACCAGCTGCGCGGCCGGGTCGGCCGGGGCCGCGAGCGCGGCTACGCCTACTTCCTCTACCCGCCGGAGAAGCCGCTGACGGAGACCGCGCACGAGCGGCTCGCGACGATCGCCCAGCACACCGAGATGGGCGCCGGCATGTACGTGGCGATGAAGGACCTGGAGATCCGCGGCGCGGGCAACCTCCTCGGCGGCGAGCAGTCCGGACACATCGCGGGCGTCGGCTTCGACCTGTACGTGCGCATGGTCGGCGAGGCCGTCGCGGACTACCGGCGCCAGCTGGAGACCGGCGAGATCGAGGAGGAGCCGCCGCTCGAGGTCAAGATCGAGCTGCCCGTCGACGCGCATGTCCCGCACGACTACGCGCCCGGCGAGCGTCTCCGCCTCCAGGCCTACCGCGCCATCGCCTCCGCCAACACGGAGGAGGACATCAAGGCCGTACGCGAGGAACTCGTCGACCGCTACGGCAAGCTGCCCGAACCGGTGGAGAACCTGCTGCTCGTCGCCGGCCTGCGCATGCTCGCGCGTGCGTGCGGCGTCGGCGAGATCGTGCTGCAGGGCAACAACATCCGGTTCGCGCCGGTGGAGTTGCGCGAATCGCAGGAGCTGCGGGTCAAGCGGCTGTACCCCGGGGTCGTCATCAAGCCGGCGGTGCACCAGGTGCTGGTGCCGCGCCCGAAGACGGCGAAGGTGGGCGGGAAGCCGCTGGTCGGGCGGGAGCTGCTGGCGTGGGTCGGGGAGTTCCTGACGTCGGTGCTGGGGTCTTGATGCCGGGGCTGTAGGGCTGGAGGGCTGGAAAGCTGTAGGGCTGTAGGGCTGTAGGGCTGTCAGACGCCCAGTGCCGCCTGGCGTCCGCGCCGTGCGGCGCGCTGCCCTCGAGCGCCCTCAAGCGTCGTCAAGCGCCGTCGAGCTCCGTCAGGCCACCGGTCTCACCCGTGCACCGGTGGCCCGGCGCAGTGCTGTCGCCAGCCGGTCGCGGACCGCGACCTGTGCTGCGATCCGCGCGTCCAGCACCGCGAGCCGGTCGGCCGCGACCCGCAGGGCCTGGTCCGAGGCGGGCCTGGCCATGACGTCGCCGTCCAGGCACGGCAGGAACACCCGCACGTCGTCGAGGGTCAGGCCGACCTCCAGGAGACCGCGGATGTTGCGGACGCGGACCGCCGCATCGGCGTCGTACAGGCGGTAGCCGTTCGCGGCCCGTTCGGAGGTGATGAGCCCCGCCTGCTCGTAGTGGCGCAGGGCGCGCGCCGTGGTGCCGGTCGCTTCGGCGAGTTCGCCGATCCGCATACGAGGTGCTGCCATGGGCGCCAGTCTCAGCCGACGACCGCGCCACCGTCCACCGGAAGCACCACGCCGGTGACGAACGACGCCCGCGGCGAGGCAAGTTGGGTGATGGCCCACGCCACCTCCCCGGGGCGGCCGATCCGGCCGAGCGGCGTGTGGTCGAGCTGCCAGGCGCGGATCGCGGCACGCTGCTCGGGGGTGAGGCCGGAGTGGTCGGCGATCGGGGTGTCGATCGCACCGGGGGCCACGGCGGCGACCCGGATCCCCAGGGGCGCGAGCTCCACCGCCCAACTGCGCGTGAGCACCTCCAGGGCAGCCTTTCCCGCCGCGTAGAGGGAGTTGCCGGGCCAGCCCCGCTGCCCCACCGAGGTCGTCACGTTCACGATCACCCCGCGGCTCTCCTCCAGCGCCGGGAGCGCGGCCTGGACGAGCAGCACCGGAGCGAGGAGGTTCGTCGCGAGCTGGGGCTCGACGGCGGCACGGGTGTACGTGCGCAAGGACTGGGTGGTGACGATGCCGGCGTTGTTCACCAGTACGTCGATGCCGCCGTGCCGGTCGAGCACCGTACGGACGATGGTCTCGGGGCCGTCGTCGGCCGTGACGTCCGCGACCAGCGGACTGATACGGGACGGGTCGTGGGCGGCGGTCTCGGCGAGGGGCGCCGCGCGACGGCCCACGGCCACGACGTGTGCGCCCTCGTCGGCGAAGGCGCGGGCGGTGGCCCGGCCTATGCCCGTGCCGGCGCCGGTGACGAGCACCGTTCGCGGTGTCGTCGACGATGTCGTCGACGAAGTCTCGCGCGGGTTCTGCGGGTTCTGCGGGTTCTGCGGGTTCTGCGGGTTCTGCGGGTTGGTGAAGTCCATGCGGGGATCTTCGGACCCTGACGCCAGCGGCAAGGTCAAGCGCGTGACGAGGGCGCAGCCGCTGCCGGTCGCGGGCGCCCCTGCGTCGGCCCCGGCCGGCGTTCCGCCGCCGCTACTCGCCGCGTCGGAACAGCATCTCCGCCAGCACGCGGAACACCTCCTCGGGATCCCGGTCGCCCACCGGGCCGTCCAGGTTGCGGCTGAGCAGCAGCGTGGCGAAGCCGTGGGCCAGGGACCAGGCGGCGACACCGGCCAGGCGGGCGTCGGCGCCCCGGCCCTCCGGCGGCACGGCGGTGACGGCCTCGCGCAGGGCGTCCGAGGCGAGGGCCCGGGCCGTGGTCAGCTCCAGATCGCCGGCGCGCAGCAGCTCGGGCGCGAACATCACCTGGAAGTGCGCCGGATGCTCACGCGCGAAGCGTACGTAGCGCACGCCCGCCTCCTTCAGGTCCGCCGCCTCCCGCAACGCGGCCGCCAGCAGCCCGAAACCCTCGGCGGCGATCGCGGTGAGCAGCCCGGCGCGGTCCTTGAAGTGATGGGCCGGCGCGGCGTGCGAGACGCCCGCGCGGCGGGCCAGGTCGCGCAGGCTCAGCCCGGACGGACCGTCCACCGCGATCGCGTCGAGGGCGGCCGTGAGGATGGCGCGGCGCAGGTCGCCGTGGTGGTACGGGCGACCTGCGGGGCCCTTGCTGTTCGCTGACGCCTTGCTGGAGCTCATGGGCAGGAGCGTACGCCGAATCTAGGCATTGACAAGTTGGGGGCGGGCGAGGCAATCTTGTCATTGTCAAGTTGTGGCGGGATCGGGTGTCGTCCGACCCCGCGCCGAGGGGGCGGACGCGAGCGGAGGCACACCATGACGGAACATGTCGGCGAGATCGGCGAGACCTCGCGGCCGGGCGGAAACGGCGAGGGCGCGGTGACACGGGGCGGCAGCGTGGAGCCGGCCCGCGTCCGGCAGATGTGGCACCTGCTGGAGCCCTTGCACGCGGTGCTGTACTACGCACCGGAGGCCTTCGAGGAGGCGGCCGCCCTCGGGTTCGACACGCGGGAGCGCTGGCCAAGTTACTTCCCGTACCGCGCCGCCCCCTTGGGGGAGGCCGGCCCGCGGCAGGTGGCCTCGGCCTTCTACAGCTTCAGCCCGCGCATGGTCGCGGAGCACATCGGGCCGGCGTGGCGGATCGCGAGCCCGGGCGCCGTGCTGGAAGCGAGGACACGGGCGGTCGACCGGGCCTACCGCACCCTCTTCGGAGGCCGGGTGGACAGCCCTGAGCTGGCGGAGGCCGCCGCGCTCGCCCGGCGCGCCGCCGAGGCGGCGGACACGGCCGCGCGTCCGCTCGCCGCCGCCAACGCCGCACTGCCCTGGCCGCAGGCCCCGCACCTCCAGTTGTGGCACGCCGCGACGATCCTGCGCGAGCACCGCGGCGACGGCCATCTCGCGGCCCTGCTCCTGGCGGGCCTGGATCCCGTGGAGTCGCTCGTCTCCTTCGCCGCGATAGGCGCCGCCTCGGTGGAACGCTTCGCGAGCCGAGGCTGGAGTCCCGGCGAGTGGGCGGCCGCCCGCGACCGCCTCGCCGCCAGGGGGCTGGTCGACGAGGACGGTACGGCCACGGGGGAGGGCCGCGCCCTGCGCCACCGCGTGGAGCGCCTCACCGACCAACTGGCCGCCGGCCCTTGGCGGTCCCTCGGCCCCTACGGCGTCGACCGGCTCGCCGGACTGCTGGGCGACTACTGGATCGCGGTCCTCGGATCGGGCCTGCTGCCCTCGGAGACGACGTTGGGCATAGGCAAGGTCTGACCGGGAGACCGGACGAGGGATGCCCTGCAGTCCGGCCCGGTCGAGGGATGCCATGCGATCCGGCCCGGACACGCGATGCCGTACGGTCCGGCCCGGGCGAGGGGTGCCCTGCAGTCCGACCCGGTCGAGGGATGCGATCCGGCCCGGACGGGCGGTGCCATGCGATCCGGCCCGGGCAGGCGGTGCCATCCGATTCAGCCCGGACAGGCGATGCCATGCGATCCGGCCCGGACGGGGAAAGCCGCCCACAGGACGGCCGTTGGAGCTGACGCAGAAGCCGGCGTCCAAGGCTCGTCCCGTGGGCGACCCCGCGCTGGTGGAGGTGTGACTTGAGGCGTTACTGCTGGTCGGGCCGATCGCGGTCGCGGTCCATGCCGAGCGTGCCCTCGACCCGCTGCTGCCCCGTGTCGACCTGGTCCTCGTACTTGCCGCCGGTCTTCTCGTTGATCTTCTGTTCCGCGGTGTCGGAGCCTTGCTTGCCCCTGTTCCGCGCCTGGCTCTTGAACTTGTCGAAGATGCCCATGCAGAACTCCTTCCGGGGGTGACTCAGAACCGACGATACGCGTGACATGCGAGGTATGCCCATTTGGGCACGGATGTGGTCTGTACCTCTCCCTCGCTACCGTGGGGCAGGCACAGCCGCCCATGCCCGGGCGGAACAGGCAAGCAGGGAGGGGCGCACGGTGAGGCGTCTGAGGGGCGGGGCGACAGCGGTTGCCGCGATGGTGTTCGCCGGTGTGACGCTGGCCGGCTGCGAAGGGCTGACCCCGCCTGCGGACGGCGGCGGTCCCTCCGGCTCCGGCGTCCCGGCCGACGGCAACGGCCGGGCGGTGAGCCCGCTGGACAACCCGGACGGCACGAAGCCGGGGCTGGCGGCGATCACGTCCGCCGCGGACCGGGCGAGTGCCCGTGCTCTGATCGAGAAGGTGGCGACCAAGGGGCGCGGCCCGAGGACCGGATACGAACGGGACGAGTTCGGCTACGCCTGGATGGACTCGGCGCCCCGCGACGTCCCCTTCTCCCGCAACGGCTGTGACACACGGAACGACCTGCTGCAAAGGGACGGTGAGGACCTTCGCTTCCGGTCGGGCTCGGACTGCGTCGTCAGCTCCCTCACGCTGCACGACCCGTACACCGGGAAGGTCATCGAGTGGACCAAGTCCCGTGCGACGAAGGTCCAGATAGACCACGTCATGCCGCTGTCGTACGACTGGCAGATGGGCGCGTCGCGCTGGACGAAGGACAAGCGGGAGGCCATCGCCAACGACCCGCTCAACCTCGTCCCGGTGGACGGGCCGACCAACAGCGCGAAGGGAGACTCCGGTCCGGCGTCCTGGCTGCCGCCGAACAAACGCATCCGCTGCTCCTACTCGGTGCGCTTCGCCCAGGTGTCACTGAAGTACGACCTGCCCGTGACGGCTGCCGACAAGCGGATGATGCTGCGGCAATGCGACGGCTGAGAGAGCGGCAATGCGACGGCTGAGAAAGCGCCAGTGCGACGGTTGAGAGAACGGCAGGGCGATGGCTGAGAGAGCGGCTGCGCGGCGGCTGAGAGAGGAGAGAAGCGGAGAGAAGCGGAGCGACCCACTCGTCCTGCGCTACCGTCCGCCGGCATGACGAGCCATGCGCTGGAGGCTCTGCGGAGCGCCCTGCGGGACAGGGCGGAGCCGGACGTCAGGGCCCAGCAGCTTCGGGTGCTGCGGCCGCCGGAGAGCGACGAACTGCTCGGTGTGCGGGTGCCCGTGGTGCGCGAACTGGCCCGGGCGCACCGGGAGCTGGCCTGGGAGGACCTGGACGCCCTGCTGCGCAGCACCGTTCACGAGGAGCGGTTGGCCGGAGTGCTGGTGCTGGCCGAGCGGATGCGAACCGCCCGGGGCGCGCAGCGTCGGTATCTGGTCGACTTCTACCTGGCCCGGACGCGGTGGGTGGACAACTGGGATCTGGTGGACGGTTCGGCTCACGTCGTGCTCGGGCCGTGGCTCGTCGACGGACCCGAGGACGCCCTGGAGGTCCTGGACGAACTGGCCGCCTCGTCCTCGCTCTGGGACCGCAGGATCGCCGTCGTCGCCACGTTGGCACTGATCCGCGCAGGGCGTTTCGACCCGACCCTCCATCTGGTGCGCGCCCTGTGCCGCGACCCGGAACCGCTGATCCACAAGGCGCTCGGCTGGATGCTGCGCGAGATCGGCCGCCGGGACGCGCCCCGGCTGGTCGCGTTCCTCGAACAGCACCTAGCCGACCTGCCGCGCATCACCGTGCGTTACGGGACAGAGCTGCTCCCGGCGGAGGAGCGGTCGCGGTTCGTGAGAACGCGGTAGGGGAAGGGGGGCTGGGTGCGTCCGGCGGGCCGGCGAAGGCGGGCCCCGCACCTCTCGCACCCGGCCGGCCGAGTCCCTCCCGCCACGGGAAAACCGGCTTCCCCGCCCGGTAATTCGATTCCGGATGGTCCGCTCC
The DNA here is from genome assembly GCF_040645895.1 of Streptomyces olindensis. Lineage (NCBI taxonomy): Bacteria > Bacillati > Actinomycetota > Actinomycetes > Kitasatosporales > Streptomycetaceae > Streptomyces > Streptomyces olindensis. The sequence continues at coordinate 21,951 of NZ_JBEYZD010000047.1, forward strand.
CGCGCCTACCGTGACCGCATGCAACCGAAGATATCGAGCCTCGCCGACCGCCCCGACATGCTGGAGCGGGTCGTCGGAATGGCGGACACCTGGCCGGAGTTCGTCACCCAGGACCTCGTGGGCGCCGCGCACTACCCGCGGATCGCGGGCGAACTCCCGGAGTACGTCCTGTTCGCCGAGGACGAGCGGGGCGAGGTCGTCGCGAGCGCCTACAGCGTGCCCTTCGCTCTCGGCGCGGAGGGCCGCGGCACGCTGCCGGGCAAGGGCTGGGACGCCGTTCTCGTCTGGGCCTTCTCGGACCTGCGCCGCGGTGTGCGCCCCGACACCGTCAGCGCGATCGCGGTCTCCATCGCCCCGCACGCGCAGGGCCGCGGACTGTCCGCGGTGATGCTCTCGGCCATGCGCGACAACGCCCGCGCGCTCGGCTTCAAGGAGGTCGTCGCCCCGGTCCGGCCCAACGCCAAGCACCTCGAACCGCACACGCCCATCGAGGAGTACGCCCACCGCGTCCGCCCCGACGGCCTGCCCCACGACCCGTGGCTGCGGGTGCACGCCCGGGCCGGAGCCACCATCGACTCCGTGGCCCCGGCGTCCATGACGGTGGCCGCCCCGCTGGCGGACTGGCGCCGCTGGACCGGGCTGCCCTTCGACACCGAGGGCGACATCGAGGTGCCCGGCGGCCTGGTGCCGGTGCGCTGCGAACCGGCCCGGGGATACGCGGTGTACGTCGAACCCAACGTGTGGATGCGCCACCCGCTGTGAGGCGCGACGGGCGGTACGGCCGCGATCGCGCGGGACGGCCCATGGGTACGAAGTGATCAGCACGACAACGGTTCGGTACAACCCGTAACCGGTTGTCCGTGTCGGGCTATACGCTCGGATCCCCCACCGGGTTCTGTCACTCGCACGTTCGTCCTATCGGCTACACCGGTCCAGGAGCAGTCATGTACGGCCACGGCGCGGCGCCGCCTCCCCGCAGCGCGGCAACGGTCATCTCCCTGCGCGTGCTGTTCGCCGCCGCCGGTTTCCTCACGTGCGGCCTGCTGGCCTGCGTACCGCTGTTCCGGGTGGCCGTCCTGCGCGGACGGGTCCTCGACTGGGTGCTGGCCTGGGCGAGCCTGCCCCTGTCCATCGTGTGCTTCGCGGTGGTCGGGGTGCTGCCGGAGAGCGACGTCCGCACCGACATCGCGCTGGCCGTGATCCTCCTGATCGGCGCGGGCGCCGGCATCTACTTCCTCGTCGTGGACATCGGGCACCACAGCGAGCAGCGGCAGTTCGCCGGCTACGCGCCGCCGCACGCGCCGACCGTCCACTCCGCGTACGGCTATCCGCACCCCGCCCCGCCCTACGCCCCCACGTCCACGCCCACCCCGCAGCCCCCCGGACCGCACACCCCCGCCCCCCGGGACGCCACGCCCCACGGCCCCGGCCCGGTCCAGCCGCCGCCGTCCCCCCAGCGCCCCGCGCCCGCCCGCATCGACCAGGTACGCGCCGAACTCGACGAGCTCAGCGACTACCTGCGCCGACAGGAAGGCGAGGGCCACCGGGACGGCCGCGACGAGGACGGCAGGTGACCGTGACGGCAGGACGTGTCGTCGCCGGCCGCTACGAACTGTCCACGCTCCTCGGGCACGGCGGCATGGGACAGGTCTGGACGGCGTACGACCGGCGGCTCGACCGGCGCGTGGCGGTGAAGCTGCTGCGCCCCGACAAGGTGGCCGGTCAGGACGCGGAGGAGCTGCGCCGCCGCTTCGTGCGCGAGTGCCGGGTGACCGCGCAGGTCGACCACCCGGGCCTCGTCACGGTGCACGACGCGGGCAGTGAGGGCGAGGAGCTGTTCCTCGTCATGCAGTACATCGACGGCGCCGACCTCGCCGGCCACCTCGCCGAACACGACCCGTACCCCTGGCCCTGGGCTGTCGCGGTCGCCGCGCAACTGTGCGCCGTGCTGAGCGCCGTGCACGCCGTGCCGATCGTCCACCGCGACCTCAAGCCGCGCAACGTGATGGTGAAGCAGGACGGCACGGTCACCGTCCTCGACCTCGGCGTCGCCTCCGTCATGGACGCCGACACCACCCGCCTCACCCACACGGGCACCCCCATCGGCTCGCCCGCCTACATGGCCCCGGAGCAGGCGATGGGCGGCGCGGTCGGCCCGTACACGGACCTGTACGCGCTCGGCGTCGTCCTGCACGAACTGCTCAGCGGGGACGTGCCCTTCTCCGGCTCCACGGCCCTCGGCGTCCTGCACCGGCACCTCTACGAGCCCCCGCTGCCGGTGCGCCGCCTGCGCCCCGAGGTCCCCGAAGCCCTGGAGACCCTCGTCCTGCGCCTGCTCGCCAAGGACCCGCAGCACCGGCCCGCCTCCGCACAGGAGGTCTACGAGCACCTGGAGCAGCTCCTGCCCGCACGCGGGACGCCCACCGGGGCGGCCCTCGACCCCACGCGCCCGTTCCTGCGCCCGCACGCCCCCTGGCCCGACCGGGCCCGCACCCCGGCGCCCCAGCCCGCGCCGCCCGCCGCGCCCGTCGCCGAGACCACCGGGAAGACGGACATCGCCCGCGCGGTCGACGAGGTCAAGCGGCTGCTCGGCGAGGGCCGCATCACCCAGGCCGTCGACATCCTCGGCGCGATCCTGCCCGCTGCCGCCGAACAGCACGGCGAGCACTCCCCGGTCGTGCGCACCCTGCGCAAGCAGTACGCGGCCACGCTCCTGGACGACGGCCAGTTCCGGCGCGCCCTGCCCGAGCTGCGCCGCCTCGCCGACGAACGCGCCGCCGAGGCCGGCCAGGCCGACCCGCAGTCCCTGCGCTTCCGCTACGAGGCCGCCCAGTGCCTCGAACAGATGGGCGAACCGGCGGCGGCGCTCGCCGAGTACCGGGCCGTGCTGCCGTACTACGAGAACCAGTACGTCGCCGCCGGCGGCCCCGAGCTCGCGCACGACGTCCGCCGCCGCATCGGCCACCTCCTGCTCGCCCTCGGCGACCGCGGCGCCGCCCACGACACCCTGGCCCGGCTGCTGCACGACGTGGAGCGCACGCACGGGCCCGGGCACCCGCTCGGCGCGGAGATCCGCAGGACACTGCAGTGGCTGGGGCAGGTCCGGGGCTGACCGCGGCCCCGGGGCGGCGCGGCGGTGCCGGAAGTCCCGGTGAATCGTTGGTCGAATGGGTTGGCCAGAGCCTGGCCACTGCCTACCATCGATCACCGCAAGACTTTGTGCACCGTCGCACAATCTCCTCGGGAGGTCTCCTTGCACCGCCGCCGTCGCACCGCGCTCGTCCTCACCGCCGCGATCGCCGCCGCGGCGCCCCTGCTCACCGCCTGCGGGAACGAGGCGCATCCCGGCGCAGCGGCCGTGGTCGGCGGGCAGCGGATCACCGTCTCCCAGCTGGAGGAGCGGGTCGGCGAGGTCCGCGCGGCCCAGCGGGCGGCCGTGCAGAACGACGCCCAGTACCAGCAGGCCATCGCCAGGACCGGCACCCTCACCCGCGCCACCCTGCACACCATGGTCCTCGACCGGGTGCTGCACCGCGCCGCCGAGGACGCCGGGGTGACCGTCACCCGCCGCGAGATCCAGGGCATGCGGTCCGCCCTGGAGGAGCAGGCCGGCGGAGCCAAGGCGCTGGAGACGACCTGGCTGCAGCAGTACGGCATCCCGCCGCAGCGCCTCGACGAGAACCTCCGCCTCCAGCTGGAGGCCCAGAAGCTCGCCGAGAAGCTCGGCACCGACACCAACCGCCCCGAGTTCTGGAAGGCCCTGTCCAAGGCCTCCAAGGACCTGGACGTCGACCTCAACCCGCGCTACGGCACCTGGGACGTCCAGAAGAGCAGCCGCGCCGACGCCAAGACGCCGTGGGTGCGGGACGTGACGGCGGCGCAGACGCAGCAGTCCCTGTAGGGCATCCCGCCCCGCGGGGCCCTGTGGATAACTTCCGGGACTGTCGGCGGCGTGGGATAGCTTCGAATCGTGAACGCCAACAGCTCCGAAGCCACCCCGGGCCCCGAGCGGACCACCCCCGGACCTGAGCAGACCACCCCCGGCGCGGCCGCCGCCCCCGGCCGCATCGTCCTGCTCACCACCAGTCACCGCGTCGCCCCCGGTCTGCTGTCCTGGCCCGCCTGGCAGGCTCTGCACGCGGCCGACCAGGTGCTGTGCGCGGACGGCGCGCACCCGCAGCTGCCGTATCTGCGCGAGGCCGGGATCACGGTCGGTGAGGCGTCCCCGACCGCCCAGGAGCTGGTCGACAGCTGCGCCGGCGGGCGCACGGTGGTGGTCGTGGCGACGGGCGAGGGCGAACCGGCCCTGACGGACGGCCTGGCCCGCCTCGCCGGCACCGGCCGCCTCTCCATGCCCGAACTGGAGCTGCTGCCCGCCTCCTACGACCTGCCGGGCGCCCGTCTCCTCGACCTCGTGCAGGTCATGGACCGCATCCGCGCCGAGTGCCCCTGGTCGTCCCAGCAGACCCACAAGGGCCTCGCCAAGTACGGCATCGAGGAGGCGTACGAACTGGTCGAGGCGATCGAGGAGGGCGACCGCGACGAGCTGCGCGAGGAGCTCGGTGACGTCCTGCTCCAGGTCGTCTTCCACGCCCGCATCGCCGAGGAGGACCTGGACGCCCCCTTCTCCATCGACGACGTGGCCGGCGGCATCGTCGCCAAACTGATCCACCGCCACCCGCACGTCTTCGGCGACGCGACGGCCACCACCCCCGAGGAGGTCAAGGAGCACTGGCTGCGCACCAAGGCGGTCGAGAAGCAGCGCTCCTCGATCACCGAGGGCATCCCGCTCGGCCAGCCCGGCCTGGCCCTCGCCGCCAAGCTCGCGTCCCGGGCCCGCACCGCCGGCCTGGACATACCGCTCCCGCCCGTCGAAGGCATCGGCTACGACCTGCTGGCCCTGGCGGTCCGCGCCGAGGCGGAGGGCGTCGACCCGGAGGCGGCCCTGAGAGCGGCGGCCCGCGCCTACCGGGACGCGATCAGGGAGACCGAGAGCTGAGCGGACCGGCAAGGGGGAGCGGCGGCGGGCCGGATACGGTCGGGGGGTGACCGACCAGTCCGAGCCCAGCACGTCCGCTCCCGCCCCCGACCAGTCCGAGCCCAGCACGTCCGCTCCGGCCCCCGACCTGTTCACCTGGGAGTTCGCCAGCGACCCCTACCCCGCCTACGCCTGGCTCCGCGAGCACGCGCCCGTCCACCGGACGCGGCTGCCCAGCGGTGTGGAGGCCTGGCTGGTCACGCGGTACGCCGACGCCAAGCAGACCCTCGCCGACAACCGGCTCTCCAAGAACCCGGCGCATCACGACGAACCCGCGCACGCCAAGGGCAAGACCGGGATCCCCGGTGAGCGCAAGGCCGAGCTGATGACGCACCTGCTCAACATCGACCCGCCGGACCACACGCGGCTGCGGCGGCTCGTGTCCAAGGCGTTCACGCCCCGCCGGGTCGCCGAGTTCGCGCCACGCGTGCAGGAGCTGACCGACGACCTCATCGACGGGTTCGCGCGGCAGGGGTCCGCCGACCTGATCCACGAGTTCGCCTTCCCGCTCCCCATCTACGCCATCTGCGACCTGCTCGGCGTCCCCCGCGAGGACCAGGACGACTTCCGGGACTGGGCGGGCATGATGATCCGCCACCAGGGCGGGCCCCGGGGCGGTGTCGCGCGGTCCGTGAAGAAGATGCGCGGCTACCTCGCCGACCTCATCCACCGCAAGCGGGAGGCCCTGCCCGCCGAACCCGTCCCCGGCGAGGACCTCATCTCCGGTCTCATCCGCGCCTCCGACCACGGCGAGCACCTCACCGAGAACGAGGCCGCCGCCATGGCGTTCATCCTGCTGTTCGCCGGGTTCGAGACCACCGTCAACCTCATCGGCAACGGCACCTACGCCCTGCTCACCCACCCCGGGCAGCGCGCCCGCCTCCAGACCTCCCTCGCCGCCGGCGAGACGGGCCTGCTGGAGACCGGCGTCGAGGAACTCCTGCGCTACGACGGCCCTGTCGAGCTCGCCACCTGGCGGTTCGCCACGCGGCCGCTCACCATCGGCGGGCAGCACATCGACGCGGGCGACCCGGTCCTCGTCGTCCTGGCCGCCGCGGACCGGGACCCGGAGCGGTTCGCCGACCCGGACGTGCTCGACCTCTCCCGCCGCGACAACCAGCACCTCGGCTACGGCCACGGCATCCACTACTGCCTGGGGGCCCCGCTAGCCCGCCTGGAGGGCCAGACCGCCCTCGCCACCCTTCTCACCCGCCTCCCGGACCTCCGGCTCGCGGCGGATCCGGCCGACCTGAGGTGGCGCGGCGGCCTCATCATGCGGGGGCTGCGCACCCTGCCGGTGGAGTTCACACCGGCATGACAGCCCGCCCTCACCACTGGGGCGAACGGCTAAACATGACACGCCGTCAGACCTGTGATCTTCACGTGATCTGCGCGGCATGAACTTGTGACAAGTGATCGTCTGCCGATACGTTCACCCATCAGCGCGGCCGGGCCTCTGCGCCGCGCCGGTCACTGCTGTCTCGCGAAAGGTCTCCGTATGCTCTCCGGGAACGGTCGGCACCGTCGCCCCCGCCAGGCTCCGGCTCTCCTCGTCGCGGCCGGAGTGACCGGCTCCGCCATCGCGATCCCGCTCCTCGGGGCCTCCGGTGCCAGTGCGGCCGACGGCACGACCTGGGACCGGGTCGCGGACTGCGAGACCGGCGGCGCCTGGAGTCAGAACAGCGGCAACGGCTACTACGGCGGCCTCGCGCTCTCCCAGGAGGACTGGGAGAACCACGGCGGTCTCGACTACGCCGCGAGTGCCGACCTGGCCAGCCGCGCCCAGCAGATCGCCGTGGCCGAGAGAATCCTCGCCGACCAGGGGGTCGGCGCCTGGCGCACCTGCGGACTGCTCTCCGGCCTCCAGCAGGACTCGAAGTCGGGTGCATCCGACTCATCCGACTCGTCCGATCCGACCGACTCGCCGGGATTGCTCGACTCCTCCGATTCGACCTCCTCGTCGGCCGACTCGTCGACTCCTTCCTCGTCCCCTTCGACGTCCGAGTCCCCTGACGCGCCGTCGACGTCGAAGGACGAACCGGCTGACTCCGACAAGTCGTCCGATTCCGGAGAGTCCGCGTCCCAGGGCCGGGAGCCTGACAGCTCCCCCTCGGCCACGTCCGGAAGCGGCGAGTCCGACAATTCGCGGCAGGACGGCACCTCTTCGGCGCTGACCGACACCGGCTCCGGCCGCCACCGCGGCCCCAGCGCCGATGAGAACACCGAGCCCGCCGACGGCCGTGCGAACGAGTCCACGGGCCGGCACGCCTCGCGCGGCGACGACGCGTCCCGCGACGCCACGGACGGCTCCTACACCGTCCGCGTCGGCGACAGCCTCTGGTCCATCGCCGACTCCCTTGACCTCAGCGGCGGATGGCACGCGCTCTACGCCGGCAACAAGGACGCCGTCGGCACCGACCCGAACCTCATCCGCCCCGGTCAGAGGCTCACAGTAGGGGCCGAAGCGGACGAGGAGTAGTCGGTGGGGCAGAGCGGAAACCGCGGCGGAAGTCGCCCCGAAACCGCGCGAGTTCGCGTCATGTTTCGCGGTGAATGTCCCGTATAAGTGCGGTGAGAGATAGATCTCAGAAGCCCTGATCGTCTTTGAAATTCCGTCGATCGCGTGTCTACGGTCATGACCGCTCGCCACCGCGAGCCCCGGCTGCCGCAACGCCGAATCCTGCCAGCGGCCGCACGGGAACAGTCGTCGCGTCAAGCGCCGTAGGCAGGAGCGGGGGACCCAAGGTAGGTGCCCGACCGGACAGTTGTGCCGGACGGGCTTGGGGTGAAGCCGCGTCCCGGGAGGGGCGCGGCCGGGCAACTCAACCGGCCCGAACCCGACAGCTCACCTCGCAGGCGTCGGTGAGGGGATCCATCCATGCTGTTTTCCGGCAAGGGCAAGCACCGTCGTCCGTCCAAGGCCACTCGCGCCATCGCCGTCGCCGGTGTCGCCGGCGCCGCCGTCGCCGCCCCGCTGATGGCGGCCGGCAACGCCTCCGCCGCCACCGCCTCCGAGTGGGACGCCGTGGCCCAGTGCGAGTCCGGCGGCAACTGGTCCATCAACACCGGCAACGGCTACTACGGCGGCCTGCAGTTCTCCGCCTCCACCTGGTCCGGCTACGGCGGCACCAAGTACGCCTCCACCGCCGACCAGGCCACCAAGGCCCAGCAGATCGAGATCGCCGAGAAGGTCCTGGCGAGCCAGGGCAAGGGTGCCTGGCCGGTCTGCGGCAAGGGCCTGTCGAGCGCCGGCTACACCGGCGGCGGCTCCTCGAGCGACTCCGGCAGCTCCGCGCAGCAGAGCACCGAGACCCGCGAGACCCAGCAGCAGCCGGCCTCCCGCTCCGACGAGCGCCCGGCCGCGAAGAAGACCGTCACCACCCCGACCGGCAAGAAGGTCAAGAAGGGCGATGGCGAGTACAAGGTCGTCAAGGGCGACACCCTCAGCTCCATCGCCGCGGAGAAGAAGGTCAAGGGCGGCTGGGAGAAGCTCTACGAGCTGAACAAGGACATCGTCGAGGACGCCAACCTCATCTACCCGGGCCAGCAGCTGCACCTGAAGTAAGCAGCGGCCCGCCCGTCCCCAGGGGGCGGCCCGCCCGCCCCCCACAGGGCCGCCCGCCCGCCCCCACGGGCACGGCCCACCCCCGTCCCCACGGGCTCCCCGCCCCGGCGCGTGTTCCCCCGTACGCGCCGGGGCGGGGTTTTTTCCGCCGGGCTTTGCGCTTCGGCTTTGTTCCGTTCGGAAACAATTTACTCTCGGTTCTGTCCATGGGGTGGGCGACCCGGTGGCCGATCGCCCGGAGCCGGTTAGGCTCATGTCGCGAGCCACCGGCCCGCACCTCGCCGGGTCCACGCGACCCGCGTCACCGCGTCACATGAAGAAGGAGATGCTCGTGCCGTCCATCGACGTCGTCGTAGCCCGGGAAATCCTGGACTCCCGAGGCAACCCCACGGTCGAGGTCGAGGTCGGCCTCGACGACGGCAGCACCGGTCGTGCCGCCGTCCCGTCCGGCGCCTCCACGGGCGCCTTCGAGGCCATCGAGCTCCGCGACGGCGACTCGAACCGCTACCTCGGCAAGGGTGTGGAGAAGGCCGTCCTCGCGGTCATCGAGCAGATCGGCCCGGAGCTCGTCGGCTATGACGCCACCGAGCAGCGCCTGATCGACCAGGCCATGTTCGACCTGGACGCCACCGACAACAAGGGCTCCCTCGGCGCCAACGCCATCCTCGGCGTCTCGCTCGCCGTCGCCCACGCCGCCTCCGAGGCCAGCGACCTCCCCCTCTTCCGCTACCTGGGCGGCCCGAACGCGCACCTGCTGCCGGTGCCGATGATGAACATCCTGAACGGTGGCTCGCACGCCGACTCCAACGTGGACATCCAGGAGTTCATGATCGCCCCGATCGGCGCGGAGTCCTTCTCCGAGGCCCTGCGCTGGGGCGCCGAGGTCTACCACACGCTGAAGAAGGTCCTGAAGAGCAAGGGCCTGGCCACCGGCCTCGGCGACGAGGGCGGCTTCGCCCCGAACCTCGGCTCCAACCGCGAGGCCCTCGACCTCATCCTCGAGGCCATCAAGGAGGCCGGCTACACCCCCGGCGAGCAGATCGCCCTGGCGCTCGACGTCGCCGCGTCCGAGTTCTACAAGGACGGCTCCTACACCTTCGAGGGCAAGAGCCGCTCGGCCGCCGAGATGACCGAGTACTACGCGGAGCTGGTCGAGGCGTACCCGCTGGTCTCCATCGAGGACCCGCTGTTCGAGGACGACTGGGAGGGCTGGAAGACCATCACCGACAAGCTCGGTGACAAGGTCCAGCTCGTCGGCGACGACCTGTTCGTCACCAACCCCGAGCGCCTCGCCCGCGGCATCGAGGAGGGCGCGGCCAACGCGCTCCTGGTCAAGGTCAACCAGATCGGTTCGCTCACCGAGACCCTGGACGCCGTGGAGCTGGCCCAGCGCAACGGCTTCAAGTGCATGATGTCCCACCGCTCCGGCGAGACCGAGGACGTCACCATCGCCGACCTGGCCGTCGCCACCAACTGCGGCCAGATCAAGACCGGCGCCCCGGCCCGCTCCGAGCGCGTCGCCAAGTACAACCAGCTGCTGCGCATCGAGGAGATCCTCGACGACGCCGCGGTGTACGCCGGCCGCTCGGCCTTCCCGCGCTTCAAGGGCTGATCGCCGAAAGGCCCGACTCGTAAGAGGCAGCGTCGTACGTACGTCCCCGTACCCGGTCCCGTACCGTGTCCGGGGACGTACGCGCGTATGACGGCGGAGCGGGAGGCGGACGCACATGGCCGTGAAGGACCGGGACCGGTTCTCCACCGCGACCAGGATCCGGCTGCTCGGCGAGCAGACCGCGGCCCGGGTCTACCGCTCCCAGACCAAGCGGCAGGCCCGCCGCTCCCGGCTGACCGGCCGGGCCGCGCTGCTCGCGCTGGTGATGTGCTCGCTGATCGTGGCGCTGGCCTACCCGATGCGGGAGTACGTCTCCCAGCGCGCCGAGATCGACGACCTGCAGCGCGAGCAGCAGCAGGCCCGCCAGCGCGTCGAACGACTGCGCGACATGAAGGCGCGCTGGCAGGACGACGCCTACGCCGAGCAGCAGATCCGGCAGCGGTTGCACTACGTCATGCCGGGGGAGACGGGGTTCATCGTCGTCGACCCGCACGCGGCGAAGCAGTCGCGCGCCGACCTCGGGGCGGCCGACCGCCCCTGGTACTCGAACATCTGGGACGGGGTCGACAAGTCCGACGCCTCCGACCAGTAAATGTGACCCCAGAGAAAGACAGCCTGAAGACAGTCATGGAAACGCCCCCGCCGACCACTCCGCGCACCGAGCCCACCGACGCGGACGTCGAGGCCTTCAAGCAGCAGCTCGGTCGGCCCCCGCGCGGCCTGCGGGCCATCGCGCACCGCTGCCCCTGCGGACAGCCCGACGTCGTCGAGACGGCCCCGCGGCTGCCGGACGGCACGCCGTTCCCCACGCTGTACTACCTGACGTGCCCGAAGGCGAACTCGGCCATCGGCACGCTGGAGGCGAACGGCGTGATGAAGGAGATGACCGAGCGGCTGGCCTCGGACCCGGAGCTGGCGGCCTCCTACCGGGCGGCGCACGAGGACTACATCCGGCGCCGTGACGAGATCGAGGAGCTGAAGAACTTCCCGAGCGCCGGCGGCATGCCGGACCGGGTGAAGTGCCTGCACGTGCTGGTGGCGCACTCGCTGGCCGCGGGTCCCGGGGTGAACCCGCTGGGCGACGAGGCGCTGGCCATGCTGCCGGAGTGGTGGCGCAAGGGCGCCTGTGTGACGACCGCCGAGGAGGACGCCCAGTGACCCGTGTCGCCGCCGTGGACTGCGGTACGAACTCCATCCGCCTCCTGGTCGCCGACGCCGACCCGGCGACCGGTGAGCTGACCGACCTGGACCGCCGGATGACGATCGTCCGGCTCGGGCAGGGCGTCGACCGCACCGGCCGGCTCGCGCCCGAGGCGCTGCAGCGGACCTTCGCGGCGTGCCGCGAGTACGCCGCGATCGTCAAGGAGCACGGGGCGGAGCGGCTGCGGTTCGTGGCGACCTCCGCCTCCCGGGACGCCGAGAACCGGGACGAGTTCGTGCGCGGCGTGCTGGACATCCTGGGCGTCGAGCCCGAGGTGATCTCCGGGGACCAGGAGGCCGAGTTCTCCTTCACCGGCGCCACCAAGGAGCTGGCCGGGCGCGACCACCTGCCCAAGCCCTACCTGGTGGTGGACATCGGCGGCGGCTCGACCGAGTTCGTCGTCGGCGACGACCACGTCCGGGCGGCCCGGTCGGTGGACATCGGCTGCGTCCGCATGACCGAGCGGCACCTGGTCCGGGACGGCGTGGTGAGCGACCCCCCGACCGAGGAGCAGATCGCGGCGATGCGGACCGACATCGAGGCCGCGCTCGACCTCGCCGAGGAGACGGTGCCGCTGCGCGAGGCGCGGACGCTGGTCGGCCTGGCCGGCTCCGTGACGACCGTGTCGGCGATCGCCCAGGAGCTGCCCGAGTACGACTCGGAGGCCATCCACCACTCCCGGGTCTCCTACGAGCGGGTCCGGGAGATCACCGAGTGGCTGCTGCGCTCCACGCACGCCGAGCGGGCGGCCGTGCCGTCCATGCACCCGGGCCGGGTCGACGTGATCGGGGCGGGTGCCCTCGTACTCCTGTCGATCATGGAGCGGATCGGCGCGGAGGAGGTCGTCGTGAGCGAGCACGACATCCTCGACGGCATCGCGTGGTCGGTGGCGTAGTCCGCTTCAGGAAGGTCCGGGCCCGCTTCTGAGCAGGCATGGATCACGAATGAGCGGCTCCGAGGGGTCCGGAGGGGCCCCTCGGCGACAGCCCGTCGGAAAAGTTCGTGAAGTTCTTCACAAGGAATTCGGCCCTCCCGGGCGACGAGAAGGGTCCGGTTGACCCGTCCGGGGGGCGAACGGCCCTTTGAACATGTTCAGAAGCATGGTATGGAGGTGTCCGGGAAGGGGTCCGGCACCGACCTCCGGGAGGGCCTCACAGGGGCTCCTCCGACCCAGAGAGGCAGCTCACGCGGCATTGACAACGGTCCGGGGTGCACAAACGATCCCGATTGTCATCATGACGTGGATCACGCGAGCCGCGGAGGATAGCACACACCCTGCGCAAGCTTGTGAAGGGGCGCACGAGCCACCCCCCTGAAGCGGGTGGATACTCGATGGCATGAGCACCACGGAGCGTCCCAGGATCCTCGTAGTAGGCGGTGGGTACGTAGGCCTGTACGCAGCTCGGCGCATCCTCAAGAAGATGCGTTACGGAGAGGCGACCGTCACGGTCGTCGACCCCCGGTCGTACATGACCTACCAGCCCTTCCTCCCGGAAGCCGCCGCCGGCAACATCTCCCCGCGCCACGTCGTCGTCCCGCTGCGACGCGTGCTGCCCAAGGCGGAGGTTCTCACCGGCCGGGTCACCACCATCGACCAGGACCGCAAGGTCGCCACGATCTCCCCGCTGGTCGGCGAGGCGTACGAGCTGCCCTTCGACTACCTGGTCGTCGCGCTCGGCGCGGTCTCCCGCACCTTCCCGATCCCCGGCCTCGCCGAGCAGGGCATCGGCATGAAGGGCATCGAGGAGGCCATCGGCCTGCGCAACCACGTCCTCGAGCAGCTCGACAAGGCCGACTCCACCACCGACGAGGAGATCCGCCGCAAGGCGCTCACCTTCGTCTTCGTGGGCGGCGGGTTCGCCGGTGCGGAGACCATCGGCGAGGTCGAGGACATGGCCCGCGACGCGGCGAAGTACTACAAGAACGTGTCCCGCGAGGACATGCGCTTCATCCTCGTCGACGCCGCCGACAAGATCCTCCCCGAGGTCGGCCCCAAGCTCGGCAAGTACGGCAAGGAGCACCTCGAGGGCCGCGGCGTCGAGGTCTACCTGTCCACCTCCATGGACTCCTGCGTCGACGGCCACGTGGTGCTGAAGAACGGCCTCGAGGTCGATTCCAACACCATCGTCTGGACCGCCGGCGTCAAGCCCAACCCGGTCCTCTCCCGCTACGGCCTGCCTCTGGGGCCCCGCGGCCACGTCGACTGCGAGACCACGCTCCAGGTCAAGGGCACCGACTACATCTGGGCCGCGGGCGACAACGCCCAGGTCCCGGACCTCGTCGGCCGCAAGGCGGGCAACGAGAACGCCTGGTGCCCGCCGAACGCCCAGCACGCGCTGCGCCAGGCCCGGGTCCTCGGCGACAACGTCCTGTCCGGCATGCGCGGCTTCCCGCAGAAGGACTACTCGCACGCCAACAAGGGCGCGGTGGCCGGTCTCGGCCTCCACAAGGGCGTCGCGATGATCGTCATGGGCAAGATGAAGATCAAGCTCAAGGGCCGTCTCGCCTGGTACATGCACCGTGGCTACCACGGCCTGGCGATGCCGACCTGGAACCGCAAGATCCGCGTCTTCGCCGACTGGACCCTCGGCATGTTCCTCAAGCGCGAGGTCGTCTCGCTCGGCGCCATCGAGACGCCGCGCGAGGAGTTCTACGAGGCCGCCAAGCCGGCCCCGGTCGCCGCCGCGCCGAAGGAGAAGACCGAGGAGAAGGCCAAGGCCTCCTGACCTCCGGTCCCTCACCGGCCTGACGAAGGGCCTCCCGCCGTCCGTGGTGCGGGAGGCCCTTCGGCGTGCGTGGGGCGCGTGTGCGCCGAAGGGCGACCGGCGACCGGTTTTGCACAGACATGACGCGTGCCGGGGACTGCGCCGAAGCCCCGCAGATGTTTACGTGGTGTCGGACATTCCGGGATTCAAGTCACGGAGGTGTACACCATGGCAGACGCCGCGCAGCGACTGCAGGGCCTCTTCGCACAGGTGCTGGACGCACCGCTTCCCGTGCGCATCCGCGCCTGGGACGGTTCGCAGGCGGGCCCGCCGGGCGCGCCGACTCTGGTCGTACGCAACCGCCGCGCCCTGCGCCGTCTGCTGTGGAAGCCCGGCGAACTGGGCCTGGCCCGCGCCTGGGTGGCGGGCGACCTCGAGATCGAGGGCGACCTCTACACCACGCTCGACCTGCTGGCCGGCCTCATCTGGGAGCGCGGTGAGGACGCCCGCACCCTCGCCCAGGCCCTGCGCGACCCCGAGGTCCGGGCCGCCGTCCGCGGACTCGTCAAGCTCGCCGGCCCCCCGCTGCCGCCCGCCCCGCCGCGCGAGGAGGCCCGCAGGCCCCGCCGCCACCTGCACACCAAGCGCACCGACAGACGCGCCATCAGCCACCACTACGACGTCGGCAACGACTTCTACGAGATCGTCCTCGGCCCGTCCATGGTGTACTCCTGCGCCTACTGGCCCGCCCCGGACAGCACCCTCGAACAGGCCCAGCGCGACAAGCTCGAACTCGTCTGCCGCAAGCTCGGCCTGAAGCCCGGTCAGCGGCTGCTCGACGTCGGCTGCGGCTGGGGTTCGCTGGCCATCCACGCCGCTCGCGACCACGGCGTGAGCGTCGTCGGCGTCACGCTCTCCCAGGAGCAGGCCGCCTACGCCCGCAAGCGCGTCGCCGACGAGGGGCTCACCGACAAGGTCGAGATCCGCGTCCAGGACTACCGCGACGTCCGCGACGGGCCGTACGACGCCGTCTCCTCCATCGGCATGGCCGAGCACGTCGGCGCCGACCGCTACCTGGAGTACGCCGCCGACCTGTACGACCTGCTCAAGCCCGGCGGGCGGCTGCTGAACCACCAGATCGCCCGCCGCCCGCAGCGGGACGAGACGACGTACCACGTCGACTCCTTCATCGACTCCTACGTCTTCCCCGACGGGGAACTCCAGCCCATCGGCATGACCGTCACCCAGCTGGAGAGGGCCGGCTTCGAGGTGCGCGACGTGGAGTCGATCCGCGAGCACTACGCCCTCACCCTGCGCCGGTGGGTCGCCCGTCTGGAGGCCGACTGGCAGCGCGCCGTCCGGCTCACCAGCCCCGGCCGCGCCCGCGTCTGGCGCCTGTACATGGCCGCCTCCGCGCTCGCCTTCGAGCACAACCGCATCGGCGTCAACCAGGTCCTGGCCGTGCGGACACCGGAGTCGGGCGCCTCCGGGATGCCGTTGCGGGCCCGCACCTGGGGCGCGCCCGGCCGCGACTGACCCGGACCGACGACAAGGGCCGGTTCCCCCGCAGCGGGGGAGCCGGCCCTTCGGTGTGCCGCGGCGCGGCGTGGTCACTCGGCCTTGATGGCGTTCAGCATGTTCAGCCGGGCGGCGTTGCGGGCCGGCCACATCGCGGCCAGGACGCCGACCAGACCGGCCAGCACCAGGAAGATCCCGATCCGGTCCCAGGGCAGGACCAGCGCGTACCCCGGGATCTGGTCCGCGAAGGTCTCGCCGATGGCCCAGCCGAGGAACGCCCCGAGAGCGATGCCGACCACCGCGCCGAACACCGAGATGACCACGGCCTCCAGCCGGACCATCCGCTTCACGCGGCGCCGGTCCAGACCGATGGCGCGCAGCATGCCGATCTCCTGCTGCCGTTCGAAGACCGACATCGCGAGGGTGTTGACGACGCCCAGCACCGCGATGATCAGAGCCATCGCCAGCAGGCCGTACATGACGTTCAGCAGGGTGTTGATGACGCCGCCGAACTCGTTGCGGATGTCCTGCTTGTCCATCACGGTGATCGCCGGGTTGTCGCCCAGCGCGTCGACGATGACCTTCTCGTTCGCCGCGGACTGGCCGCCGTCGACCTTCACGAAGATCTGCCGGATGAACGGCTTCGTCTCGTGCCGGTCCACGATCTTCCGGTCGACGAGGACGGGGGAGAGGAACTCGCTGTCCTTGTAGACGGCGCCGACCGTCAACGTGGCCTTCTTGTCGTCGCCGAAGGTGACCGGGACGGTGTCGCCGGTCTTCCAGCCCCTGCTCTTCGCCGTCTTCTCGGCGACCGCGATCCGGCCCTCGGCGAGCGAGGCCGCGCTGCCGCTGACGACGTCGACGGTCAGGACGTTCTCGATGTCGCCCGGGGTGACGGCGGAGGCGGACACGTAGTCCTTGCCGTCGACCTGGAAGTAGGCGTCCTGCTGCGGCGAGAGGGCGGACACGCCCTTCGCCTTCCGCAGCGCCGTCAGCGCGGACTCGTCGAGGTCACCGCCGTTGGCCATCGAGACCATGTAGTCGGCCTTGATGTTGTCGGTGGTCATCTTGTCGATGGCCGTGCCGACCGTGACGCCGAGCACCGACAGGCCGGTCACCAGCGTCAGCCCGATCGCCAGCGCCGAGGCGGTGGCTCCGGTGCGGCGCGGGTTGCGGACCGCGTTCTGGCCGGCGAGCTTGCCCGCCACTCCGAAGGGGCCGACGAGCAGCGGACGGACGAGCGCGATCACGGGCCGGGACAGCAGCGGGATCAGGATGATCACACCGATCAGCGCGAGGAACGCGCCCGCCCCGATGTACATCCGGCCGTCGTCGCCGCCGGTCGAGGCACCCGCCACGATCCCCACCGCGCCGAGGGCGGTGACGGCAGCGCCGATGGAGTTGCGCAGCACCAGCGACTTGGTGGTGGCCACCGCGTGGACGCTGTTCATGGCCGCCACCGGCGGGATCTTCGCGGCCCGGCGGCCGGGCAGCCAGGCGGCGAACGTCGTGATGAGCACGCCCACCGCGAACGCCGCGATCACCGGCGTGGCGGACAGGACCAGCGGACCGTCCGGCATCTTCATGTCGAAGGCGGCCATCCCGGAGCGCAGTCCGACGGCCAGGCCGATGCCGAGGGCGAAGCCGACGGCCGAGGCGACCAGGCCCACCAGCGCGGCCTCGGCGAGCACCGAGCGGGTGATCTGCCTGCGGGACGCGCCGACGGCGCGCATCAGGGCGATCTCCTTGGTGCGCTGGGCGACCAGCATCGTGAACGTGTTGGAGATCAGGAAGATCCCGACGAAGAGCGCGATGCCCGCGAAGCCGAGCAGGACCTGCTTGAGGTTGCCCAGACCCTGCTCGATCTGCTCGGCCTGTTCGTCGGCGAGCGCCTGGCCGGTCTGCGCCTCGGCGGTGTCCGGCAGCAGCGGCTTGACCGCGTCCAGGATCTTCGTGTCGTTCGCGCCGGGGGCGGCGGTGACGGTGACGCTCTCGAAGTAACCCGGCTTGAGGTACTGCTTCTGGGCGACGGCGGTGTCGAAGAGGACGAGGCTGCCGCCGGCGTTCACGGCACCGTCCTCGGTGGTGAAGACACCGCTGAGGGTGTACTCCTTCACCGGGCCGTTGGTCGCGACGCGCACCCGGTCGCCGACCTTGTATTCGCCCTTGGCCGCGGATTCCTTGTCCAGGGCGATCTGGTCGTCCTTCACCGGGCCCGAACCGTCGGTGAAGGTGTACGCGGGGTCCTTGCCGTCCTTGCCGGGGGCGAAGTTGGAGCCCTTGTTGGACCAGCCGACGCCGATCAGCTTCCCGTCGGGGTCGGCGACCCCGGCGAAGCCCTCGACGCGGCCGTACACCCCGGCGACGCCGTCCACGGCGGAGATCCTGTCGAGGTCCTTGCCGGTCAGGCCGGGCGCCTTTTCGGGATCGTCCGGGTCGGCGTACGCGGTGACGGAGACGGCGACGTCGTCATAGCTCTTGGCCGACTGGTTGCGGAAGGCGTTGGAGAGGGTGTCGGCGAAGACCAGGGTGCCGGAGACGAACGCGACGCCGAGCATCACGGCGAGCACGGTCATCAGCAACCGGGCCTTGTGCGCGAGTACGTTGCGCAAGGCGGTACGGAACATGGGTTCTTCTTCTCAGTCCTGTCGGTCCTGACGGGGGATCAGCTGGTGCGGCCCTTGGCGTCGAACTCCTTCATGCGGTCCAGGACCGAGTCGGCCGTGGGCCGGTGCATCTCGTCGACGATCCGGCCGTCCGCCAGGAAGACCACCCGGTCCGCGTAGGCCGCGGCCACCGGGTCGTGGGTCACCATGACCACCGTCTGGCCCATCTCCCGCACGGAGTTGCGCAGGAAGCCCAGCACCTCGGCGCCGGAACGGGAGTCGAGGTTGCCGGTGGGCTCGTCACCGAAGATGATCTCGGGCCGGGAGGCCAGCGCCCGGGCCACGGCGACGCGCTGCTGCTGACCGCCCGACAGCTGGGAGGGCCGGTGGCCGAGCCGGTCCGCGAGACCGACCATGCGGATCACCGAGTCCAGCCACTGCTTGTCCGGCTTGCGGCCCGCGATGTCCATCGGGAGGGTGATGTTCTCCAGGGCCGTCAGGGTCGGCAGCAGGTTGAAGGCCTGGAAGATGAAGCCGATCTTGTCCCGGCGCAGCTTGGTCAGCTGCTTGTCCTTCAGGGAGCCCAGCTCGGTCTCGCCGATGCGCACGGATCCGGAGGAGAACGTGTCGAGGCCGGCCACGCAGTGCATCAGGGTCGACTTGCCGGAGCCGGAGGGGCCCATGATCGCGGTGAACTCGGCCTGCCGGAAGTTGACGGAGACCCGGTCCAGGGCGACCACCTGGGTCTCACCCTGCCCGTAGATCTTCGACAGATCCGTGGCGCGCGCGGCCACGGTGGTGGCCCGGTCGGCGAGGGATGCGGTGGTCACGGGATGGCACTCCTGTCGGGACGACGGTGTTGAGGAAGGACGTGTTCCATCGTCCGGGTGCCACGCCGCCGTGTAGTCACCCGTTGTTCCGGTTCCGGGGACCGACTGCGGGCTGACCGAGGCGGGCAGTGTCATACCTGGGGATGACGGCCGCCCCTGAGGGGGCGCGGTGTCGCAGGCCGCGTGCGCGAGGTGTCGAGAACAGGTGGAGTGCCCTTGTTCGGACGGTGAAATTCCGTCATTCCGCATACGCGGCCGACGGTCGCGCGTAAGGCTATTGGCAAGTGCGGATGGCGCGTTCCACGTGCTGATGCACCCTCAGACGTCAATAAAATAAGACAACATCGGTCCGCTCTTCCGCTGTTCGGGGGACCCGTCCCGATAGTGTCGGAACCTCGATGCGGAGCCCATGGCCTGCCCGGATGGTGGAATGCAGACACGGCGAGCTTAAACCTCGCTGCCCCTTCGCGGGCGTGCCGGTTCGAGTCCGGCTCCGGGCACTTTCGCACGCACCGCGTCCGATGAGCCGAGAAGGCCGGTTTTCCTCACACTCGTCCGTGTCGCCGACCGCGGTCCTTCATTTGGTCATGAACATGCATAGGCCGTGTGGTTTTCAGGCCGCGTTCCGCCCGAATCGAAAAGTCGAATCCGTCGATCCCTATGCCGCGGCACGCACGGCCGTCCGACGAACCGTCCGGCACCTGGCCGGACGCCCGCCCTGTGCGCCGGGACCGGCGCCCCATTCGCGTCAACCTGTTGACCGATTTCACTCCTGTGTCAGCGGCTCTCGTGCGAGAGACTATTACAGTCGAGCTTGGCGGCTCCGGGGGGAGCGAAGGGCGCACGTCTTGGGGGAGACATGACCGTGGTGACCAATCCGGCCTTGTCGAGGCCGATGTGAGTGGCCGTCACCTGATCTCGATAGTCTCGGCCGTGGGCGTCTCCACAACGCAGTGTTACCCGGGGCCTGTGCCACAGGTCTCCGTGTGAGTTCTGGCCCGGGTCGCGCAACTGGCAGACGCAACCGCCTTAAACGCGGTCGAGTGTGGGTTCGACTCCCACCCCGGGCACCAACCGCCGGCCCGCCTCTCGGGGGCGGGCGTCCTTGTGCGGTCGCTCAGAGCGAGGCGAGGGCCATTCGAGGGGTTCGCGGTGTACCCGTTGACAGCGGTCGCATGCCGTCGGAGACTCACATCCAACAATGGTGAAGAAAAGTTCACCACACGAACGGATGAGAAGAGGGCGTCCGATGCGCACCACCGTCGGCATCATTGGAGCCGGCCCCGCCGGCCTCCTCCTCGCCCGGCTGCTGCACAACGCCGGCATCGACTCGGTCGTCCTGGAGAGCCGCGACCGCGCCTACGTCGAGCGGCGGCAGCGGGCCGGGATCCTGGAGCAG
This sequence comes from Streptomyces olindensis, assembly GCF_040645895.1. NCBI lineage: Bacteria > Bacillati > Actinomycetota > Actinomycetes > Kitasatosporales > Streptomycetaceae > Streptomyces > Streptomyces olindensis. The sequence continues at coordinate 42,425 of NZ_JBEYZD010000047.1, forward strand.
GGCACGGCGGACGTGCTGCGCGCGGCCGGCGCCGGGGAGCGCATGGACCGCGAGGGACTGCGCCACGACGGCATAGAGCTGCGCTTCGACCGCCGCCGCCACCGCATCGACTTCCCCGCCCTCACCGGCGGCCGGTCCGTGATGGTCTACGCCCAGACCGAGGTCTGCAAGGACCTCATCGCGCTCCAGCTCCGGGAGGGCGGCCCCCTGCTGTTCGAGGCAGAAGCCCTGGCCGTGGAGGACGCGGGCACCGACGCCCCGCGCGTCCGCTTCCGGCACGAGGGCCGCGAGGACGTCCTGGAGTGCGAGTACGTCGTCGGCTGCGACGGCTTCTGGGGCGTGTCCCGCCAGGCGATCCCGGCCGCACTGACCCGGGTTTTCGAACGGACGTACCCCTTCGGCTGGCTCGGCATCCTCGCCGACGTGCCGCCCTCGCACGACGAGCTGGTCTACGCCCGCCACGACCGCGGCTTCGCCCTCCTCTCCATGCGCTCCCCGGCCGTCTCCCGCCTCTACCTCCAGGTGCCCGACGGCACCGACGCCGAGGCCTGGAGCGACGAGCAGATCTGGGACGAGCTGGAGCGCCGCTTCGAGACCGCCGACGACTGGCGCCTGGAGCGCGGCCCGATCACCCAGAAGTCGGTCACCCCCATGCGCTCCTACGTCCACGAGCCCATGCGCCACGGCCGCCTCTTCCTCGCCGGCGACGCCGCGCACATCGTGCCGCCGACCGGGGCCAAGGGGCTGAATCTCGCCGTCGGCGACGTCGTGACGTTCGCCCGGGCCCTGGCGCACGAGAAGGAGACGGGCTCACCCGAGCTGCTCGACGCCTACTCGCAGACCTGCCTGCGCCGCGTCTGGCAGGCCGAGCGGTTCTCCTACGACATGACGACCCTCCTGCACCGCACCCCCGACGCGAGCCCCTTCGACGACCGGCTCCAGCTCGCCCGGCTGGAGCGCATCGCCTCCTCCCGCGCCGCCGAGACCGACCTGGCCGAGGGATACACGGGTTTCCCGTTCGGGTGAGGTAAGACCGGCGTCAGCGGGTGGTCTCCGACCGGTTCCGGACGTGTCGCAGCTTGGTGATGAATGAGCCCCTCCGGTGAGGGGAATCACGAAGCGGCGTAGCGTGTTGCGCTGCACGACGAGGGAAAGATCCTCCCCAAGCAGTAGGGTCATTCCTTTGCCTACCTATTACTCTTGAGCCAAGGCCACGCAGTGTGGCCATGGAGGAGTGAAATGAGGAGCAGAAACCCGGTCTTCTCGCGACGGGGGTTCAGCCGCGACAACGGCTACGCGGGCTTCAACACCGCGCCGCAGGCCGGGGGTCCCGCTGTCGCCACCCAGGGCAACCCGTACGCGCAGCCGACGGGCAACCCGTACGCGCAGAACCCGTACGCGCAGAACCCTTACGCCCAGCAGGACCTGCAGCACGGCGCGCCGCCGCAGGCCCCGGCCACCACCGGCCGGATGACCATCGACGACGTCGTCCTGCGCACGGCGAGCACGCTCGGTGTGCTCATCCTCACCGCCGCGCTCTCCTGGGCCCTGCTGCCCGTGGACGACGCCAACATCAGCCGCAGCTACGGCATCGGCATCGGTGCCGCGCTGATCGGCATGGTCCTGGCGTTCGTGCAGTCCTTCAAGCGCAAGGCCTCGCCCGCGCTGATCCTGGCGTACGCCGCGTTCGAGGGTGTCTTCCTCGGCGTCGTGTCCAACATCGTCGACAACCGCATCGCCGACGGCGCGGCCATGCAGGCCGTGATCGGCACCATGGCGGTCTTCGCCGGTGTGCTGATCGCCTACAAGGCCGGCTGGATCCGCGTCAACCGCCGCTTCTACGGCTTCGTGATGGCGGCGGCGCTCGGCTTCATCCTGCTGATGACCGTGAACCTGCTGTTCGCGGTGTTCGGCGGCGGTGACGGCCTCGGCTTCCGCAGTGGTGCCCTCGGTGTCGTCTTCGGCATCATCGGCATCATCCTCGGCGCCTGCTTCCTCGCCCTGGACTTCAAGCAGGTCGAGGACGGCGTCGCCTACGGCGCCCCGCGCGAGGAGGCCTGGCTCGCGGCCTTCGGCCTGACGCTGACGCTGGTGTGGATCTACCTCGAATTCCTGAGGCTCATCTCGATCCTCAACAGCAACGACTAGTTCTCGACGGTCGTAGCGCGAAGGGCCCCGGCTCCGGCCGGGGCCCTTCGTCGTCTGCCGGGCGGTGCGCCGCCTAGAGCAGTTTGCGCGCGGCCCTCCTCAGGTCGTACTCGTGGATGATCGCCTTGGCGTGGCCGTACGCCAGATTGTGTTCGTGCCGGAGCCAGCTGACCTTTTCCTCGAAGCGGAAGAGTGCCGGGCCTTCTTCGACGGTGCGCAACCAGTCGGCGATTTCACGACCGGTGCAGTGGGGGATGCGGGCGAGCATGTTGCGGTGGGTCTCTTCGGAGAAGACTTGGGACATCGGCGCCTCCGGACGCTGGGATGTAAGCCGGTCCTTCAGGTCACGGTGCCTGAGTGTTCGCCCGTTGGCAACAGTCCCGGTGCGACGCGTACGCTCGCGGCGTGGTTGATACGACGCCTCTGACCCGTGCGGTGGATCACTTCGCCGATCGTTTGAGGGCCGCGCCCCAGAGCCGGTTGCAGCGGGGCGCTGCTGCTGAGGCTCTCGGGCTCGCCCGGGAGTTGGCCCGGAGGGCGCAGGTGCTGGAGGGCGTGGAGCCTCGGGAGATGCCGGATGCGGGGATGTTTGCGGCCGCAGATCAGATCACTGTGGCCGGGCATGATCTGGCGGTGGTGATCCCCAGTGATGCCGATGTCGATGACGCGGTGCGGGTGGTCGAGGAGGCGCAGAAGCGGGCGGGGGTTTAGCGCGGTTCCCCTGAACTACAGGGACGCGATGACCCGGTCGGCCAGGATGTAGACGTTCTCGTCGCCGCACTCGAAGGTCAGTGTGTAGGCGCCCGAGACGCCCGAGCCGCCCAGGAGGGTCGGCGTCTGGCCCGATCGCAGGGCTGCGGACAGGCGCTCCGCCGTCTCGCGGTGGCCCGGGGTCATGCACAGGGTCGTGCCGTCGGCGAAGACGTAGACGTCGAGGGTGCCGAGGGGGCCCGGGCGGACGTCCGTCAGTTCCACGCGGGACGCGGCCAGCTCCTCCAGGGTGGCGACCGTGCGCTCGTGGTCGTTCACGACCGGCGACGGGTTCGGCACAAAGTCCGGGTGGGAGGGGTGACGGCGGCGGGCCGCGGCCAGCTCGGCGGACTCGCCGGCCGGCTCCTCGGTGTCCGCGCCGGGCTCGGATACCGGCTCCAGGCCCGCGAAATCGGCCTGCCGGGGCAGGAACAGATCGGGATCGGACAGGCCCAGCAGGGACGGGGCGTCGGAGGCGTCACGGGCTTCCTGGGCGGCCCAGAAGGCGCGCGCCTCGGCGAGCTCCCGCTCCCGCTCCTCGGCCAGTGCCGCCGCCACGGCGGCCCGTATCTCGTCGGTGTCGGCAGTCGTACGGGCGGCGGGCAGCAGTGCGCGGGTGGTGGCGGCACGGCTCTCGGCCAGCGCGGTGTGCAGGGCCGCGACCTGTCGGCGCAGCTGCAGGACGGTGCGCAGGACGGCGACGCCCACGGCGCCCGTGGCGGCCGTGGTGACCAGCAACGCGATCGGCATGGCGCTCACTGACGTACTCCCGGTTCAAAGTCGACCCCCGACTTCCTACATCAGCTTGAAGGGCGGACTAACCAGCTGTCAGTGCGTAACGTCACGAAACGGACAGGGCTTCGGTGTCGGGGGAGGGGGTGGGGCTGCTGTGACCTGGGCTTCTCTCCGTGCCAAGGGAGATAGGTCACATCCTGGGGGAGATTGGATCACAAAACAGCCCAGAACCCCGGGGTTTCCGGGGTCCTGGGCCCAAGCCTCACAGCGTGTGCTATGGCGACTACGCAGGGGCGCTCAGCTGAGGCGCTCGATGACCATGGCCATGCCCTGGCCGCCGCCGACGCACATCGTCTCCAGGCCGAACTGCTTGTCGTGGAACTGGAGGGAGTTGATGAGCGTGGTGGTGATGCGGGCGCCGGTCATGCCGAAGGGGTGGCCGACGGCGATGGCACCGCCGTTGACGTTCAGCTTCTCCAGCGGGATGCCGAGGTCGCGGTAGGAGGGGATCACCTGGGCGGCGAACGCCTCGTTGATCTCCACCAGGTCGATGTCGTCGATGGTCAGCCCGGCCCGCTTCAGGGCCTGGTTGCTCGCCTCCACCGGGCCGAGGCCCATGATCTCGGGGGAGAGGCCGGAGACGCCGGTCGAGACGATCCGGGCGAGCGGGGTGAGGCCGAGCTCGCGGGCCTTGGTGTCGGACATGATCACGAGCGCGGCGGCGCCGTCGTTCAGCGGGCAGCAGTTGCCGGCGGTGACCAGGCCGTCGGGGCGGAAGACCGGCTTCAGGCCCTGCACGCCCTCCAGGGTGACGCCGGCGCGGGGGCCGTCGTCCTTGGAGACGACTGTGCCGTCGGGGAGCGTGACCGGGGTGATCTCGCGCTCCCAGAAGCCGTTCTTGATGGCCTCCTCGGCGAGGTTCTGCGAGCGGACGCCGAACTCGTCCATGTCCTGGCGGGTGACGCCCTTGGCGCGGGCGAGGTTCTCGGCGGTCTGGCCCATCGCGATGTACGGGTCGGGCAGCAGGCCGTCCTCGCGCGGGTCGTGCCAGGTGGAGCCCTCGGACTGGGCGGTCGCGGCCGTGCGGGCCTCGGCGTCGGCGAAGAGCGGGTTGTGCGTGCCGGGCATGTCCGAGCTGCCGTTGGCGTAGCGGGAGACCATCTCGACGCCGGCCGAGATGAAGACGTCGCCCTCGCCGGCCTTGATGGCGTGCAGGGCCATGCGGGAGGTCTGCAGGGACGAGGAGCAGTACCGGGTGATGGTGCAGCCCGGCAGGTGGTCCATGCCCATCTGCACGGCGACGATGCGCCCGAGGTTGTGGCCCTGCTCGCCGCCGGGCAGGCCGCAGCCGAGCATCAGGTCGTCGATGTCCTGCGGGTCCAGCTCGGGGACCTTGGCGAGGGCGGCCTGGACGATCGTGGCGGTGAGGTCGTCCGGGCGGAGGTCCTTGAGGGAGCCCTTGACGGCGCGGCCGATGGGGGAGCGGGCGGCTGAGACGATCACGGCTTCGGGCATCACGGCTCCATTGACGTACCGGGTGGTCTGGCTGGGCTGTCTGGGAAGTTACCCGTACGTATGGGCTGGGTCACGGGTGTCGCGGTGTGACCCTGACCGCAGTTTTCTAAGCGCTTGCTTTTCCCGGGTGGGGCGTAGGAGCCCGGTTGGCGCAGGAGCCCGGTGGCGCCTCTCAGTTCGACGGCGTGGCGGGGGTCGGTTCCTGCTCGGGCAGCCGCCGGCGCCGGCGGCGCTTCAGCAGGGCCCACGGCCCCCTCGGGCCGGACGGCATCGCCGCCGCGACCTCCGTGCCCGCCTCCGAGGCGGCCTCGGCCGCCGCCCGTGCCACCGGCAGGAAGCCCTCGCGGCGCGAGGCGTCCGGGCGCTCCTCCTCGGCCGGCCAGAGGCCCAGAGAGGCGCAGACGGTCGGCAGGACCGCCATCGCCGCCGTCGCATAGCCCTCGGCGGAGGGATGGTAGTTGTCCGGGCCGAACAGCTCGCGCGGGTTCGCGGCGAACTCCGGGCCCAGCAGGTCGCCCAGGGACACGGTGCGGCCGCCCTGTTCGACGACTCCGATCGTCTGGGCGGCCGCCAGCTGGCGGGAGGCCCGTCGGGCCAGCCAGCGCAACGGTTGCTGGACCGGCTCGATCGTGCCCAGGTCGGGACAGGTGCCGACCACGACCTCCGCGCCGGCCGTGCGCAGCCGCCGCACCGCCGAAGACAGGCAGCGGACCGAGCGGGTCGGGGGCATGCGGTGGGTGACGTCGTTCGCGCCGACCATGATCACGCAGATGTCGGGCACCGGATCGGGCGCGGCCAGCACCAGGGCCACCTGGCGGTCCAGGTCGTCCGAGCGGGCACCCGGCGTCGCCACCGTGCGCAGCTCCACCGGGCGTTCCGCCAGGGCCGCCACGCCCGAGGCCAGCAGCGCCCCCGGGGTCTGCCCGGCGCGGTGCACGCCCTGGCCGGCGGCCGTGGAGTCACCCAGCATGGTCAGCCGCAGCGGCGGCTGCTCGGTGGAGACGGCGTACGTACGGCCGTAGAGCCCGTCCGCGTTCGGCACGTGCGGTGACGTGCCGTTGCCCACCCGGCGCCGCGCCAGCTGCGCCTCCGCCAGCAGCAGCCCCACGGTCGCCGCCCCGGCCAGACCGATCCCGCCGCCGCCGTACGCGGCGCCGGCCGCGATCCGCCGGGCCACCCGCGCCCTCGACATGCTCGTCATGCGTCGCCGCCACCTCCTCGAACCCGTACACCCAGTGCTTGCCCCGTACGGACCGTCGCCCAATCTCAACGGCGAGTGAACGACCGTCACGGACGACGGGCAGCACATAGGCTGGCGGCACCACTAAGACCACTTCTGCGGCATCCGGAGACAACGGTGCAGTTCCACGACTCGATGATCAGCCTCGTCGGCAACACCCCGCTGGTGAGGCTCAACAGCGTGACCAAGGGCATCAGGGCGACCGTCCTGGCCAAGGTGGAGTACTTCAACCCCGGCGGGTCCGTGAAGGACCGCATCGCCCTGCGCATGATCGAGGCCGCGGAGGAGAGCGGCGCGCTCAAGCCCGGCGGCACGATCGTCGAGCCGACCAGCGGCAACACCGGCGTCGGGCTCGCCATCGTGGCGCAGCAGAAGGGGTACAAGTGCATCTTCGTGTGCCCCGACAAGGTGAGCACCGACAAGATCAACGTGCTGCGCGCGTACGGCGCCGAGGTCGTCGTGTGCCCGACCGCGGTGGACCCCGAGCACCCGGACTCGTACTACAACGTCTCCGACCGGCTCGTGCGCGAGACGCCCGGGGCCTGGAAGCCGGACCAGTACTCCAACCCCAACAACCCGCTCTCCCACTACCACTCCACCGGCCCGGAGCTGTGGGAGCAGACGGAGGGGAAGATCACCCACTTCGTGGCGGGCGTGGGCACGGGCGGCACCATCTCCGGCACCGGGCGCTACCTCAAGGAGATCAGCGACGGCAGGGTGAAGGTCATCGGCGCCGACCCCGAGGGCTCCGTCTACTCCGGCGGCTCCGGGCGGCCGTACCTCGTCGAGGGCGTCGGTGAGGACTTCTGGCCCACCGCCTACGACCGCACCGTCGCGGACGAGATCGTCGCCGTGTCCGACAAGGACTCCTTCCAGATGACCCGCCGCCTGGCCAAGGAGGAGGGCCTGCTCGTCGGCGGCTCCTGCGGCATGGCGGTCGTGGCCGCGCTGGAGGTCGCCGCGCGGCTCGGCGAGGACGACGTCGTGGTGGTCCTGCTGCCGGACAGCGGCCGCGGCTACCTCAGCAAGATCTTCAACGACGAGTGGATGGCCGACTACGGCTTCCTGGAGGACGCGGGCCCGAGCGCCCGCGTCGGCGACGTCCTGAACGACAAGGAGGGCGACCGCATGCCCTCCCTCGTCCACATGCACCCGGAGGAGACGGTCGGCCAGGCCATCGACGTGCTGCGCGAGTACGGCGTCTCGCAGATGCCGGTCGTCAAGCCCGGCGCGGGCCACCCCGACGTGATGGCCGCCGAGGTCGTCGGCTCGGTCGTGGAACGCGAGCTGCTGGACGCGCTGTTCAGCAAGAGCGCCTCGCTCGACGACCCGCTGGAGAAGCACATGTCGGCCCCGCTGCCCCAGGTCGGCTCCGGCGAGCCCGTCGCCGACCTGATGGCCGTCCTCGGCAAGGCGGACGCGGCGATCGTCCTCGTCGAGGGCAAGCCGACCGGTGTGGTCAGCCGGCAGGACCTGCTGTCCTTCCTCGCCCGTACGGGGAAGTGAGGGAGAACCTCCGGTGAACCGCCCGTGAACCGGGTGAACTTGCGGCGTCCGCGATCTTCGTGGACTTCGCGGAAGTGGTACGAGCGTGTCACGTTCGCGCAGCACCCGCTTAACACGGGTCCTGCACATTAGGGGGTGTCGGCAGGGCGGGAGCGGCTCCCCGCCCCGGCCGGCGCCGTAGGCGTCAAGGACCTCCGGAGCGGCTCCCGGACCTCCACCGACGCCACGGACGCGGGGGCCCGGCCTGACCAGGCCCGCGTCCTTCGCGGGGACCGCCGTCGTCCCGCCCCCCGTTCACGGGGGTGCGGCGGTCCCCGCGCAATTCCCTTCTCCGGCGTTCTGCCTCACCTTCTCCGGCGGTCCGCCTCTCCCTCTTCGGCGGTCCGCCTCCCGGGTCGGTCAGTCCGCCCGGCTCGTCGCCCAGCTCCCCAGCGGTGCCAGGCGCTCCGCGGTCTCCATCAGGGTCTCGTAGGGGAGGGTCAGCGGGCCCGCGACCGGGTGCGCGAGCGGGGTCGGCGAGGCCGTCGCCGTGCCGACGCGGCAGGTCTGACCGGGCCGCGGGCGCTCAGTCCTCCCAGTCGCTCTTCTCGGAGGACGTGCGGCGGCCGAACAGGCCCGGGTTGGTGCGGGCGGCCTGCACGACATTGACGCCGACGATGCCCGCCCAGGCGACGAGCAGCCCGGGCAGGTGGGCCACGCCCCCGCCGATCGCGGACAGCGGCACCGCGAGGACGAGCGAGACGATCCCGAAGCCGAAGCGCTCGCCGAAGGAGTCCGTGGCCCGCGGCGAGCGGGAGTCCCGGGCCGTCTGCATCTGCTGCTCGGCGAGCTGCCGGCGCACCCGCCGGTCCACCGCGCCGTCGATCCGCTGGTCGATCTTCTCCAGGAACGAGTCGACCAGCGCGGATTCGTACTCCTCACCCAGCTCCCTGCGCGCGTGCAGGGTGGCGTCGAGTTCCTTCTTCAGGTCGGTGTCCCGCGCGTCCATTCCGGTCATGACACCCACGGTAGAAAGCGCCCGCGCCGGCCGCACTGGGGTTAGCCCCCCTGTCGGACTGGGGGAACGCCCTGCCGCCGCTTGCCGGGCTGCATATGCTCATGCAGAATCCTCAGCTACTGAATAGGCGAGGGGGAGCACGTCATGAGCGCGACCGACAGCCCTGCCGCGCGGCTGCAGGCGCTCTTCGAGGGCCACCGGCTGACGCCGACGCAGCGGCGCATCGCGCACAGCATGGTGCGCCGCGCCGCCGACGTGCCGTTCCTGTCGAGCGTGGAGCTGGCCGAGCTGGCCGGGGTCAGCCAGCCCTCCGTCACCCGTTTCGCCGTGGCCCTCGGCTTCGACGGCTACCCGGCCCTGCGCCGGCACCTGCGCGAGGTCGCCCCGGCCGAACCCGCGGCGGAGGCGGGGTCCGCCAACGAGTACCAGCAGGCCGTCGAGGCCGAGATCGAGAACCTGCGGCACCTCGCGGAGGCGCTGGCCGACCCCGGGCCCGTGCAGCGGGCCGGGCGCCTCCTCGCGGCCTCCCGCCCGCTCCCCGTCCTCGGACTGCGGGCGGCGGCCGCCCAGGCGCACGGCTTCGCCTACTTCGCGGCCAAGGTCCACCCCGACGTGCGGCTCCTCAACGAGGGCGGCACCATGCTCCACGACCGCATCGACGCCGCCGCCCGGGCCGGCGCGACCGCCCTGCTCTGCTTCGCGCTGCCCCGGCACCCCCGCGAGGTCGTCGACACCCTCGCCTACGCCAAGGAGGCCGGACTGACCGTCGTCACGGTCGCCGACTCCGCGTTCGCGCCCGTCGCCAAGGTGTCCGACCTGCTGCTGCCCGCCGCCGTCGGCACCGGCCTCGCCTTCGACACGGCCTGCGCCCCGATGCTGCTCGGCCGGGTCCTGCTGGAGGCGATGTGCGACGACCTGCCCGAGGCCCAGTCCCGCCTGGAGGAGTTCGACACGAGGGCGGCGGCACGGGGTCTGTTCGTCGACTGACGGCACGCGCTGCGGATTCTCAGGTTCGTCTCACGTTGCGTCGCTAACGTGCGTCTCCTACAACACTCTTCAGACGCTTCGGGTACCGGACGGAGGCTGATCGACATGCGTGGAGGACATGGACTGGCCCGGGTGGCCGTCGTCGTACGGGCGGGTGCCGCACCCTTGTGGTGGCTGGGAGTACTGGCGGCCGGCATCGGCCTGCTCCCCGAAGGGCTCACCGGCCGTCGCATCGGGGTGCTGACGGGAGCGGCCCTCTTCCTCCTGGCCGCGGCCGTGGTGGGCGCCGCCCGCCGCAAGCGCTACAGGGCCCTGGCCGCCTCGGCCGCCCGGGCCGGCAAGCACGACGTGCTCCAGGACCGCGCGGTCACGGCACGCAACTGGCGCCGAGTCCACCGCTGGTGGCTCCTCCTGGCCTTCCTGGCCGCCCTGGGCACCTCCTTCGCCCTGCCGGCCGCGGGCGGCATGCTGCTGGCCGGCTGGGCAGTGGGCCTGTGGCTGAAGGCGGCGTGGCTGGGCCGCCGTGAGCGCGCGGACGAGGTGCTGCTGTGGGTCCGCGTGGACTGGCTGCGCGCGGGCGTGGCCCGCCCGACGGGCAAGCAGGTCAAGGCGTTCCGCAGCACGGGCATCGCGGCGGGCGACGCGGCCCCGGGCGGAACGCGGCGGAAGACGCCGGCCCTCGTCTGACCCCCCGGGGGGCGCGGGGAACTGCGCGACCGGCCACGACGAGGCCCGCACCCCGCGCCCCACGGCACCCTCACGGCGACCACGGCACCTCTCACGGCGATCCGGTCAGCCCGTCCGCTTGCGCCCCACGGCACCCTCACGGCGACGCGGCGCCTCTCACGGCGATCCCGTCAGCCCGTCCGCTTGCGTCCCACGGCACGCCTCACGGCGATCCCGTCAGCCCGTCCGCCTGCGCCCCGCCGGACTCGGCGACGACCTCATCCACGGTCTGCGCGCGCCGCACCACCGCGAACCGCCCCCCGGGCCAGAACCCGTACACCCCGGGCCGCACCAGCGAGTTGTACGCGTAGTGATGCGCGAAGTAGTACGCCCCCGTGTCCAGCGCCGCCGCGTAGTCCCCCTGCTCCAGCAGCGGCATGGACCGTCCCTCCGCCAGCAGGTCCCCCGCGAAGCACGCCGGCCCCGCCACGTCCTGCACGACGACGGGCCCGTCCTTCACCCGCCCCTTCGCGTCGTACGCCGCGATCCGCAGCGGCCAGCTCCCCGGCGCGTACACGGTCCGCGTGGCCACCTGCACCCCGGCGTGCGTCACCGCGACCGCCCGCCCGCCGGAGGCCTTCGCGTACTCGACCCGCGCCACCACCGTCCCGTGCTTGGCCAGCAGTGACCGCCCGAACTCGGTGACCAGCCCGTACCGCCCGTCGAACAGCCCCGGGACCTCCTCGGCCAGCATGCGCGCGTACTGCGCGTACGTCGGCGTCGTCGCGTCCGAGGCGAAGTTCACGGGCAGCCCGCCGCCGATGTCGAGCGTGTCGATCTGAAGCCGCCCGGCCCGCCGGTTGATCTCCTCCGCGAGCGCGTACGTCTCCGCCACGCCCCGCACCATCAGCGACAGCGGGATCCCCTGGGAGCCCGTGTGCGCGTGCAGCCGGGTCAGCCACGGCCGGTCCAGATACGCCCGCACGACCCACTCCCGGGCCCCCTCGTCGCGCAGCGCCACTCCGAACTTCGAGGTGGTCGTCGCCGTCGACAACGCCTCGATGGAACCTCCGCCGACCTGCGGATTCACCCGGATCCCCAGGGGCGAGCGGCTGGTCCGCGACCGCGTCAGCGCGTCGATGCGCGCCAGTTCCTGCGGATTGTCCGCGTTGACGGCGATGCCCAGGTCCAGCGCCTCGCGCAGCTCCACCGGCGTCTTCGCGGGCGAGTCGAGCACCGTCATGGCCGGCGGCAGTCCGGCCGGCCGGGCCAGCGCCAGTTCGCCCGGACTCGCCACCTCCGCGCCGACGCCCTCCTCGCGCAGCAGCCGCAGCACCGGCACCAGCGGGGTCGCCTTCACCGCGAAGGCGTGCAGCACGGGCGTGCCCGGCGCCACCACCGCGTCGAACGCCGCCCGCAGCTCTGCCGCCGACTCCCGGATGCCGGTGACGTCCAGCAGTCCGACGATGGGGCTGTCGGGCCCCAGCAGCCCCTGCTCCACCGCGGCCCGCACCGCCTCGTCCCGCCGGGCCGCCCGCCCGGCCCCGGAGTCGTCCGTCCCGTCAGGCTGTTCCGTCTCTTCCGGCTCGCTGTGTGTGCCCATGCGTCCAGCCAAACACCCACGGCACCGCCGCGCCGACCTCCCGACGTATTGACTAGCTCTATTCATGAGTCCAGGATGTGAATAACATCAGCAACATCCGCCGGGAGACCCCACCAGGAGGCAGACCATGTCAGGACCCCGCCCCGTCCGAGCGCCGCGCGGCACGGAACCGAGCGCCCTGGGATGGCAGCAGGAAGCCGCCCTGCGGATGCTGCAGAACAACCTCGACCCGGAGGTCGCCGAGCACCCCGACAAGCTCGTCGTCTACGGCGGCACCGGCAAGGCGGCCCGGGACTGGCGCTCCTTCGACGCGATGGTGCGCACGCTCGAGGGCCTGAAGCAGGACGAGACCATGCTGGTGCAGTCCGGCCGCCCGGTCGGCGTCATGCAGACCCACGAGTGGGCCCCGCGCGTCCTCATCGCCAACTCCAACCTCGTCGGCGACTGGGCCACCTGGGAGGAGTTCCGCCGGCTCGAACAGCTGGGCCTGACCATGTACGGCCAGATGACCGCCGGCTCCTGGATCTACATCGGCACCCAGGGCATCCTCCAGGGCACCTACGAGACCTTCGCCGCCGTCGCCGCGAAGAAGTTCGGCGGATCGCTGGCGGGCACGATCACGCTGACCGCCGGCCTCGGCGGCATGGGCGGCGCCCAGCCGCTCGCCGTGACGATGAACGACGGCGTCGCCCTGTGCATCGACTGCGACCCGCGCGCCATCGAGCGGCGCATCGAGCACCGGTACCTGGACGTGAAGGCCGACAGTCTCGACCACGCCCTCGCCCTGGCGACCGAGGCCCGCGACGCGCGCCGCCCGCTGTCCATCGGCGTCCTCGGCAACGCCGCCGAACTCGTGCCGCAGCTCCTCGCCATGGGCGCGCCCATCGACATCGTCACCGACCAGACCTCGGCGCACGACCCGCTGGCCTACCTCCCCCTCGGCGTCGACTTCGACGAGATGGCCTCCTACGCCGCCAAGGACCCGGCCGGCTTCACCACCCGGGCCCGCGAGTCCATGGCCCGCCACGTCGAGGCCATGGTCGGCTTCATGGACGCCGGCGCCGAGGTCTTCGACTACGGCAACTCCATCCGCGGCGAGGCCCGCCTCGCCGGATACGACCGGGCCTTCGCCTTCCCCGGCTTCGTCCCCGCCTACATCCGCCCCCTGTTCTGCGAGGGCAAGGGCCCCTTCCGCTGGGCCGCCCTGTCCGGCGATCCGGCCGACATCGCCAAGACCGACAAGGCGATCCTCGACCTCTTCCCGGAGAACGAGTCCCTGGCCCGCTGGATCCGCATGGCCGGGGAGCGGGTGCACTTCCAGGGCCTGCCCGCCCGCATCTGCTGGCTCGGCTACGGCGAGCGCGACAAGGCCGGTGAGCGGTTCAACGACATGGTCGCGAGCGGCGAGCTGGCCGCTCCGGTCGTCATCGGCCGCGACCACCTCGACTGCGGCTCCGTCGCCTCCCCCTACCGGGAGACCGAGGCCATGCTCGACGGCTCCGACGCGATCGCCGACTGGCCGCTGCTGAACGCCATGGTGAACGTGGCGTCCGGCGCCTCCTGGGTGTCCATCCACCACGGCGGCGGCGTCGGCATGGGCCGGTCGATCCACGCCGGGCAGGTGACGGTCGCCGACGGCACCCCGCTCGCCGGGGAGAAGATCCGCCGCGTCCTCACCAACGACCCCGGCATGGGCGTCATCCGGCACGTCGACGCGGGCTACGACATCGCCGAGTCGGTGGCCGGCGAGCGCGGTGTCCGGGTCCCGATGCGCGAGGGTGACCAGGCGTGACCTTCCACAGCATGTGGGCGGAGCTGCTGCCGATCGGCCGCAGCTCCGCCTCCGGCGGCTACCGTCGCTTCGCCTGGACCGGCGCCGACCGGGACTGCCGGGCCTGGTTCCAGCAGCAGGCCACGGCACGCGGGCTGACGTACGAGGTCGACCGGAACGGCAACCAGTGGGCCTGGCTCGGCGACCCCGCCCGGGGCGACGCCGTCGTCACCGGGTCGCACCTCGACTCCGTACCGGACGGCGGTGCCTTCGACGGGCCCCTCGGAGTGGTGTCCGCCTTCGCCGCGCTGGACGAACTGCGCGACCGGGACACGCCGATCACCCGCCCTCTCGGCATCGTGAACTTCGGCGACGAGGAGGGCGCGCGGTTCGGGCTCGCCTGTGTCGGCTCCCGGCTCACGGCCGGGCAGCTCACCGTCGCGGACGCCCACCGGCTGACCGACGGGGGCGGCACCACCCTGCCCCGGGCCATGGAGGCCGCCGGATACGACCCGGACGCCATCGGGCCCGACCCCGAACGGCTCGCCCGCATCGGGGCCTTCGTCGAACTGCACGTCGAGCAGGGCCGGGCCCTGGACCTGTCCGGCGACCGGGTCGGCATCGCCAGCGCCATCTGGCCGCACGGCCGCTGGCGGTTCGACTTCCGCGGCGAGGCCAACCACGCCGGCACCACCCGCCTCGCCGACCGGCGCGACCCCATGCTGTCCTACGCCGAGACCGTCCTCGCCGCCCGCCGCGAGGCCGAACTCGCCGGTGCCGTCGCCACCTTCGGCAAGATCGCCGTCGAGCCGAACGGCGTCAACGCCATCCCCTCCCTCGTGCGGGGCTGGCTCGACTCGCGCGCCGCCGACCAGGAGCGCCTGGACGCCGTGGTCGCCGGCGTCGAGAAGGCGGCGGGGGAGTACGCCGCCGCCCACGGCGTCGATCTCGCCGTCACCCGGGAGTCCTTCACCCCGGTCGTCGAGTTCGACCACGCCCTGCGCGACGAACTCGCCCGCATCCTCGGCACGGACACCGGCCTCAAGGTCCCGGTCCTCGGCACGGGCGCGGGACACGACGCCGGGATCCTGTCCGGGAGCATCCCGACCGCCATGCTGTTCGTGCGCAACCCCACGGGTGTCTCCCACTCGCCGGCCGAGTCCGCGACGGAGGACGACTGCGTGGCCGGGGTGCTCGCACTCGCCGACGTACTGGAAGGACTGGCGTGCAGGTGACGCAGACGTACTGGCTGGAGCACGCCTGGCTCGGCACCCACGTCGAGCCGGGCGTCGTCCTGGACACCGCCGACGGCCGCATCACCGCCGTCCGGACCGAGGCGGCCACCCCGCCCCCCGGCGCCGAGCCCCTGCGCGGCCTCACCCTGCCCGGCCTGGCCAACGCCCACAGCCACGCCTTCCACCGCGCCCTGCGCGGCACCGCCCAGGTCGGCTCCGGCACCTTCTGGACCTGGCGCGAGGTCATGTACTCCGTCGCCGACCGGCTGACCCCGGAGACCTACCACGCCCTCGCCCGCGCCGTGTACGCCGAGATGGCCCTGGCCGGCATCACGGCGGTCGGCGAGTTCCACTACGTCCACCACGCCCCCGGCGGCACCCCCTACGCCGACCCCAACGCGATGGGCGAGGCACTCGTCACGGCCGCCGCCGAAGCCGGGATCCGCATCACCCTCCTCGACACCGCCTACCTCTCCTCCGGCTTCGGACAGCCGCCCACCGCCCACCAACTGCGCTTCTCCGACGGCACCGCGGACGCCTGGGCCGAACGCTGTTCAGTTCTCAAGGAACGGGATCACGCGCGGATCGGAGCGGCGATCCACTCCGTACGGGCCGTGCCCGCCGAGCAGTTGGCGACCGTGGCACGCTGGGCCGAGGAGCGGCGGGCCCCGCTCCATGTGCACCTGTCCGAGCAGACCGCCGAGAACGAGGCCTGCCGGGAGACCCACGGGTGCACCCCCACCCAGCTCCTCGCCCTGCACGGCGTCCTCGGGCCGCGCACCACCGGCGTCCACAACACCCACCTCACCGCCGAGGACGTCTCCCTCATCGGCTCCACCGGCACCGGCACCTGCATGTGTCCGACCACCGAGCGGGACCTGGCCGACGGCATCGGACCCGCGGTCGCCCTGCAGAACGAGGGCTCACCGCTCTGTCTCGGCTCCGACAGCCACGCCGTGATCGACCTGCTCGAAGAAGCGCGGGCGATGGAGCTGAACGAGCGGCTGCGCACCCGCACCCGGGGTCACTGGACGGCGGCGGCCCTCCTGCGGGCGGCCTCGGCCGACGGCCACGCCGCCCTCGGCTGGGACGACGCGGGCACCCTGGAGCCCGGCGCGCGCGCCGACTTCACGACCATCGCCCTCGACTCGGTCAGGACGGCAGGGCCGCTTCCGCGGCTCGGGGCCGAGACGGCCGTATTCGCCGCGTCGGCAGCAGACGTGTCGCATACGGTCGTGGCAGGCCGGCACGTCGTACGGGACGGGGTCCACCGCCTCGTACCGGATGTGCCGCGAGCCCTCGCGGACGCCGTCGCAGCCCTGCGCGGATGACGGCGGCCCGCCCCCGCACGCGGCCCGCCTCCGCCCCCTCACCCGACCCCACCGCCGACCAGGCCACCAAGGACGCCATGAGCAACGCGACGACCGTCAGCCCCGCCCACTCCGCGAGCACCGCAAGCACGCTCATCACCAACATCGCAGCCCTGGTCACCAACGACCCCTCCCTCGGTGACGGTTCCCCCCTCGGACTGGTCCAGGACGCGGCCGTCGTCATCGAAGGCGACCGCATCGCGTGGACCGGTGATCACAGCAAAGCACCCGCCACTGACAATCGCGTCGACGCCGGAGGCCGGGCGGTCGTCCCCGGCTTCGTCGACTCCCACTCCCACCTCGTCTTCGCGGGCGACCGGACGCAGGAGTTCAACGCCCGGATGTCGGGGCGGCCGTACAGCGCGGGCGGCATCCGCACGACCGTCGCGGCCACCCGGGCGGCGAGTGACGAGGAACTGGAGGCGAACGTCACCCGTTACCTCGCCGAGGCCCTCCGCCAGGGCACCACCACCATGGAGACGAAGTCCGGCTACGGCCTGACCGTCGAGGACGAGGCCCGGGCCCTGCGCATCGCCGCCGCCCACACCGACGAGGTCACCTTCCTCGGCGCGCACATCGTGTCGCCGGACCACGCCGAGGACCCGGCGGCGTACGTCGCCCTCGTCACCGGCGAGATGCTCGACGCCTGCGCCCCGCACGCCCGCTGGATCGACGTCTTCTGCGAGCGGGGCGCCTTCGACGGCGACCAGGCCCGCGCGATCCTCACCGCGGGCAAGGCCAGGGGGCTGCACCCGCGCATCCACGCCAACCAGCTGTCGTACGGCCCCGGCGTGCAGCTCGCCGTCGAACTCGACGCCGCCAGCGCGGACCACTGCACCCACCTCACGGACGAGGACGTGGACGCGCTCGCCCACAGCGACACCGTCGCCACCCTCCTGCCCGGCGCCGAGTTCTCCACCCGGGCGCAGTGGCCGGACGCCCGCCGCCTGCTCGACGCGGGCGCCACCGTCGCCCTGTCCACCGACTGCAACCCGGGCTCGTCCTTCACCTCCTCCGTCCCCTTCTGCGTCGCGCTCGCCGTACGCGACATGGGGATGACCCCGGACGAGGCCGTCTGGTCGGCCACGGCGGGCGGCGCGGCGGCCCTGCGGCGCACCGACATCGGCCGCCTCACCCCGGGCGCGTACGCCGACCTGGCGCTCCTCGACGCCCCGAGCCACGTCCACCTCGCGTACCGGCCGGGCGTCCCGCTGGTCAGCGGCGTGTGGCGGCGCGGAGAGCGCGTGGTGTGAGCACCGGCCATAATGCGGTGGCGCGCCGGCGGACGGCCGGCACCACCGGAGGGCGGGGACGGATGGCAAGGCACTGGTCGGCACCGCTCCTGGTGAACCTCCTGCTCGGAGTCCCCGGCGTGGTGCCGTTCTGGCTGCTGTGGTACGTCGCGGCGAACGGGCCGCTGGCCGCGCTCGGCTGGACCACGCGGGAACCCACGGAGAACGACGGCATGGCCCTCTGGCTCGTGATCGTCGTGCCCGTCGTCACGCTCTACGGCCTGATCTGGTGGCTCGCCAACATGCCGCTCCGGCGCCGGACGGCCCTGGCGCCGCGCACCTATTGGCTGCTGAGCCTGGGCGCCCCGCTCGTCCCGACGGCCGCCCTGATGCTCAACTCCTGAGAAACAGGGGGACACGCGCCTGGGGGCGGGCATCGAGCCCGCCCCCGAAGGACACGAATCACCCGGTGAGGATCACTCCTCGACCGTGAGCCCCTTGCGCAGCCGTACCAGCGTCCGCGACAGCAGCCGCGAGACGTGCATCTGGGAGATGCCCAGTTCCTCGCCGATCTCCGACTGGGTCATGCCGGCGACGAACCGCAGCGACAGGATCTTCCGGTCGCGCGGCGGGAGTTCGGCTATCAGCGGCTTCAACGACTCGACGTACTCGATGCCTTCGAGTCCGTGGTCCTCGTAGCCGATGCGGTCCGCGAGCGCGCCCTCGGAGTCGTCCTCCTCCGGCTGGGCGTCCAGCGAGGAAGCCGTGTAGGCGTTCGACGCGGCCATGCCCTCGACGACCTCGTCGTTGGAGATGCCGAGCCGCTCGGCCAGTTCGTGCACCGTCGGGGCACGGTCCAGCTTCTGCGCCAGCTCGTCACCGGCCTTGGCCAGGTCGAGCCGCAGCTCCTGGAGCCGTCGCGGCACGCGCACGGACCACGAGGTGTCGCGGAAGAAGCGCTTGATCTCGCCGATGATGGTCGGCATGGCGAACGTGGGGAACTCGACACCCCGAGACAGCTCGAAGCGGTCGATCGCCTTGATCAGGCCGATGGTGCCGACCTGGATGATGTCCTCCATCGGCTCGCTGCGGGAGCGGAACCGGGAGGCGGCGAACTTGACCAGCGCGAGGTTCAGTTCGACGAGTGTGTTGCGGACGTACGAGTACTCAGGGGTGCCTTCCTCCAGCGACTCGAGGCGCTCGAAGAGGGTCTTGGACAGGGCCCGTGCGTCGACCGCGTCGACTTCCTCGTACGGGGGGATGTCCGGAAGTCCGGAGAGAAGGTCGTCGGGTGTGACGAGCGTCTCGTCCTGCTCGATGGGATCCAGATGTTCCGGAGGGGGTGTCGACGTCGCTTTCTGGGTACGCGATGCGTCGAGCCGGGGTGACATGATGTCCTCCATCGTTCTCGGCATATGGCTGCCGGAGCCAGTACGTGCACTGCGGTGTGCGGCGCCTCCAAAGCCGGCCGTGTCGGTTACGTGTCCTTACTAGGCCTACCCGCTTTCCCGAGCCCACCGCAAGTGCGTTCTGTGGGCATATGTCCGTTTGTGTGTAGTTGTTCGGGTGTCGAAGCGTGGCGGGAAGGCGTAGTGTTCGAGGGCGTCAGTAACAGCCACGACGTCGGGAGAGAGAGACGGCATGGACCGCGGGACGGTCGGCAGCGCACAGTCTGGCCGGCTTCTGGTGGAGGTGCGGGAAGAGGGCTCCAACGCCGTCGTGACCCCGGCGGGTGAGTTGGATCACCACACCGCCGATCTGTTGCGCGAGCCGCTCGACGACTGCCTCGCCAAGGGATTCAAGCGCCTGGTCGTCGACTGCGCGCGCCTGGAGTTCTGCGACTCCACGGGGCTGAACGTGCTCCTCGGTGCCCGACTGAAGGCGGAGGCCGCCGGCGGCGGCGTGGCGCTGGTCGGAATGCAGCCGGTGGTGGCACGTGTGTTCGAGATCACCGGAGCGGACGCGGTCTTCAGCGTCCATGACACCCTCCAGGCGGCCCTGGCCGACGAGTCGGGCTGACCGGCGGTGCGTCGGCGCGCCGCGACCCGGCCGTCCCTCTGTGACCGGCGTCCCATCCCCGTCACGCCCTTCATGTCGAATACGGGGGTGTTCTGCCGGTCCGCCCGGGCAGGAGACATCCTGAACCTGTCGGATGCCAGGGTTGTGGGGGCGCCGCGAAACCGACGTGCCGCGCACTGCGTGACTGACTGTGTACTGCATTTTTTCAATCGTGAACTGGTGAATCGGTGAGGTGAAGCGCTGATGAGCACCACCCGGCCTTATTCGCCGGGCGACCGCGGGCCGGAGCCCAGCGGCGCTTCCGGGGCGTCCGAGGGTGGCGTGGCGGCGGCCGGCGAGGGCGTGGCGGCGCCGTCCGGAGCCGCGGCGCCGCCGGGGGGCCGGCAGATGCGCCGGCTGAGCTTCGAGGGCGAGAGCGGCGTGGTCCCGCTCGCGCGCGACTTCACCCGACAGGCCCTGTACGCGTGGGGCTGGCTGCCCGCCGCCTCCGCCGACCAGCGGGCCGCCGCGGAGGACGTGCTGCTCGTCGTCTCCGAGCTGGTCACCAACGCCTGCCTGCACGCCGAGGGGCCGGACCAGCTGCGGATCACCTGCGACAACAAGGTGATCCGCATCGAGGTCTCCGACCGGGGCACCGGACAGCCGGCTCCCCGTACGCCCCACCGGGCGGGACGTCCGGGCGGCCACGGCATGTTCATCGTCCAGCGGCTGTGCCTGGACTGGGGCGTCGTGCGCACGCCGGGGGTCGCCGGCAAGACGGTGTGGGCCGAGCTGGGCGCGCCCGCCTGAATCGGCAGTCCTCCGCGTCTGGCCCAACAGTTCAGGAACGGCACGTCGCTCACCACGCCCCGGATCGCCACAGATCCGCGGTGCCCTGTGTCTTCCTTCCTCAACTCCCCGGGCGTACCTTGACGGCCCGATCTGATGCGCCGTCAGGAACAGGAAGGGGAGCGGCACCGTGTCGTACCGGAAACGAACCGCCGCGCTCGCGTCCGCCGCGGCCCTGGCTGGCTCGGCGGTGTGGATGGCCGCCCCCGTGGCCCGGGCCGAGGTCGTCGACGTCAACTACCAGTGCAAGACGCCGATCGGTGACAAGAGCGCCGTCTCGCCCATCGACATCAAGGGCGTCAAGAGCGGCAGCGGCTACCGGATCACCATGTCCTGGCAGAAGGGCGTCTCCTCCAGCCCGGTCGAACTCGGCAAGGGCGCGATGACGCCGAGCGCCACCATCGCCCTGGGCGGTGCCGACAGCGGCAGCCTGACGGTGACCGGCCCCGCCAACGACGCCGCGATCCCGGCCAACACGCCCATCAAGATCAACGACCTGAGCGGGACGTACACGCCGAAGAAGAGCGGTGAGGTCACCTTCACGGCGGGCGTGCTCACCATCAAGGCGCTCGGCACGACGACCACGTGCACTCCGACGAACGACCCGGGCCCGTCCCTGACCCTCGACGTCACGGCCGGGGGTGGCGGCACCACCGGCTCCGCCCAGGGCGGTGACCCGGGATCCGGCTCCGGCAGCGGTGCCGAGCTCCCGCAGACCGGGCCCGAGGACTCGGCCCTC
Organism: Streptomyces olindensis; assembly: GCF_040645895.1. Taxonomy (NCBI): domain Bacteria; kingdom Bacillati; phylum Actinomycetota; class Actinomycetes; order Kitasatosporales; family Streptomycetaceae; genus Streptomyces; species Streptomyces olindensis. The sequence goes on from NZ_JBEYZD010000047.1 coordinate 63,766, forward strand.
GCCCTCGGCACCCTCGGCGGCACGGTGCTGCTCGCCGGCGCGGCGGGCGCGCTGTGGTTGTCGCGCCGCAACCAGGGGGCGCGGCCGGGCCGTTGAGCACACGCCCGGGCCATTGAGCACACGCCCGGGCCGGTGAGCACGGGCCCGGGCCGGTGAACACGCGCCCGGGCCGATGAGCACCCGCCCCGGGCCGGTGAGCGCGCGGCGTACGCCCAACCCGGCCGGCCCGAGACCGGTCGGCCGAGAGGCACGTACGCCGGAACGGGACGGATGCCGAAGTCGTACGCACGCCGCAGCGGTACGCCCGCCGAAGCCGCGCACCCGCCCATACCGAAACCCGGCGCACGAGAAAGCCACGACCCACCACACCCCCACCCACCCGGACGACCGCAGGAGCCCCCATGCCCCACGCCGGCCGCCTTGCCCACCCGGCACTGCTCGTTGTGCTGGGGCTCCTGCTTGTTCTGGTGGGCGGCGGGAACGTCGGGGCGGTGGAGCGGCCCGGCGTCGAGCTGTCCAGGTCCGAGGCCGGAGCGGGCGGATCGGTCACCGTCTCCGGGAGCGGCTGGCGGCCGCGCGCCCTGCTGACGCTGCTGGTCTGCGGGCAGGCCGAGCCGGACCGGGGCGTGACCGGCGGCACCAACTCCTGCGCCAACGCCGACGGCCGGGCCGTCACCACCGACGCCGAGGGGCGCTTCCGCCGGGAACTGCCCGTCGTGGAACCGCCGGTGCCGTGTCCCTGCGTGGTGCACGTGGCGACCGTGACCGGAGCCGACGCCGAGGCCGCCGCTGCCCTGCGGGTCGCCGGGCACGCCGTCGAGCCGCTGCCCGCGGAACGGTCCGGCGGGCGGCTGTCCCTGCTCGCGGACACCCGGCTGCGCGGTTCCGACGGGCTGCTGACCTGGTTCGGCTCCCCGCCCGCCCGGACCCTGGAGATCACCGTCGGCAACGTCGGCACGTCCCCCGTACGGAACCCCGTCTTCCAGGTGGGCACCGCGCACGGCGTGTTCGCCCCGCAGTGGCAGGACCAGCGGTGGCGCGGCACGATCCGGCCCGGCGGGAAGGCGCGCATCGAGCTGCCCGTGGAGCTCGCCGCCGGGGCGCACGGCGACTACACCGTGTCCCTGAAGTACGGCGGCAAGGTCCTCGCCGAGCACCCCTGGGGCGTGGGCCGACCGTGGGGCGTGACGCTGTTCTGGGCCCTGGTCCTGCTGGTCGTGCCGGCGGCGCTGTTCCGCGCCGGCCTGGCCGTCGTCGACCACGTACGGCCACGCCGCCCCGGCCACGCGGCCCGCCCCGCCCGCCGGCTGCGGCTGCCCGCCACCCGCCGGCCCACCTCCGTGCCGTGGTTCGCCCCGGACGCCGATCCGCCGGGACCGGGGAAACCATGAGGAAGGGCCGCCGCACCCCGAGGTGCGGCGGCCCTTACCGGTCCGGTGAGGCGCGTCAGTGGACGTCGCCCATCAGGGACTTGACCTTCCTGCGGTACATGTACACCGCGATACCCGCGAGGGCGGCGAGCGCCGCCTCCACGGCGACCGCGCCGGTGCCGCTCAGGTCCACGCCGCCGACGGCCGGGTTGGAGAGCAGGCCCGTCACCGAGTCGCCCGCCGTGACCGCGAGGAACCAGACGCCCATCATCTGACTGGCGTACTTGGCCGGGGCCATCTTCGTCGTCACCGACAGGCCGACCGGGGAGAGGCACAGCTCGCCGACGGTCTGGATCAGGTAGATGCCCACCAGCCACATCGGGCTGACCAGCGTGTCGCCGTCGGCCATGCCCATCGGCAGCAGGAAGAAGAAGAACGAGACGCCGATGAAGAACAGCGCCGCGGCGAACTTGGCGACGGTGCTCGGCTCCTTGCCCTTGCGGTTCAGCCACAGCCAGAACCAGGCGAAGACCGGGGCCAGCGCCATGATGAACACCGGGTTCAGCGACTGGTACCAGGACGACGGGAAGTCGAAGCCGAGCAGCGAGCCGGAGGCCTTCGTCTCGCCGAACGCCTGGACCGTGGAACCGCCCTGGTCGTAGATCATCCAGAACACGGCGGCCGCGACGAAGAACCAGATGTAGCCGGTCATCTTCGACTGCTCGACGTCGCTGAGCTCCTTGTCCCGCTTGATGCGGATCAGCACGCCGGCCGGGATGACCAGGCCGATCACGGTGAGCGGGATCATCGCCCAGTTGAGCGTGAAGTGACCGGTGAAGCCGACGACGCCGTAGAAGACGGTCGCGACGATCAGCCACAGCAGGCCCTTGCGCAGCCAGGCGGTGCGCTCCTCGGCGGCCAGCGGCTTGGGCACGACGTTGCTCTGCGGGCTCAGGTTGCGGGTGCCGAGCAGGAAGGCGATGAGACCGATGCCCATGCCGACCGCGGCCAGGCCGAAGCCGAGGTGCCAGCTCACCTGCTGGCCGACGGTGCCGATGATCAGCGGCGCGAAGAAGGCACCCATGTTGATGCCCATGTAGAAGATCGTGAAGCCGCCGTCACGGCGAGGGTCGTCCGGCCCGTCGTAGAGGTGGCCGACCATCGTGGAGATGTTGGCCTTCAGCAGGCCGGAGCCGAGCGCCACCAGCGCCAGACCGGCGAAGAAGGGCGCCTGGCCGCCGGGCAGGGCCAGCACCAGGTGACCCGCCATGATCGTGACGGCCGCGATCGCCACCGTCTTGCGCGGCCCCCAGACGCGGTCGCCGAGCCAGCCGCCGGGCATGGCGAGCAGGTACACCATCGACAGGTACACCGAGTAGATCGCCGTCGTGGTGGCGAGGTCCATGCCGAGACCGCCGCCCATGCTGCCCTGCTTGGCGTCCGGACCGCCGGAGAGCAGGTACACGACGAGCAGGGCCCGCATGCCGTAGAAGCTGAACCGCTCCCACATCTCGGTCATGAAGAGGGTGGCCAGTCCGCGGGGGTGGCCGAAGAAGGTCTTCTCGGAACCGGGGGTGCCCCGGTGGGCCGAGTCCTTCGTCAGGCTGGACGCCATGGTCGTTCCTTGCTGCTCGGGACGCGCCCCGCGACAGCGGTGGTGCGCCCGGTGGGGGCTGCCGGCACCGGTGCGTACGGCCGTCCGCCCGACGCCTACGGGGGTCCGCTCCGGGTCACGGAGCGGTGGGCGGTCGCCACCGGGATCCACACCTCTACGCGCGTCGCCGCACGGGGAGGCCCGGCCACAGGTCGTTTCACGTTCGGGGCCGGCGGGAAACCGGCCCGGACACAAAAGAGACCTCCAGGGCAAACAGCCTCCGAAGGTCGCCGTGGTGCTACAGGCGTTGATTCACCATACGGCAGGACACTGCCGCATATGGAAGGACTTGAGACACGGATCACAGGTGTCGGGGGAACCACAGGCCCCCTTTCCAAGGTCCTTACCAGGATCGCACCCCAAAGGCAGAGGTTCGGACGCGTTCCCCAGGAACGTACGAAACGGGTATGCCCTCGGTAAGAATCAAGGCTTCCGGTCACACCCCAGCTCAGGGCCTCGCAGGTCTACCATCACCTCATGACCCGTGTACTGCTCGCCGAGGACGACGCGTCCATCTCGGAGCCGCTGGCCCGTGCTCTGCGCCGGGAGGGCTACGAGGTCGAGGTGCGTGAGGACGGACCCACCGCTCTCGACGCCGGAATGCAGGGCGGCGTCGACCTGGTCGTGCTCGACCTGGGTCTGCCCGGCATGGACGGTCTGGAGGTGGCCCGCCGCCTGCGTGGCGAAGGCCACAGCATCCCGATCCTCATCCTGACCGCGCGCGCCGACGAGGTGGACACCGTCGTCGGCCTCGACGCGGGCGCCGACGACTACGTCACCAAGCCGTTCCGGCTCGCCGAGCTGCTCGCCCGCGTCCGGGCCCTGCTGCGCCGCGGTGCCGCCGAGCCGCAGCAGCCGCCCGCCACGCACGGCGTGCGCATCGACGTCGAGTCGCACCGCGCCTGGATGGGCGAGGAGGAGCTCCAGCTCACCGCCAAGGAGTTCGACCTGCTGCGGGTGCTGGTGCGCGACGCGGGCCGGGTCGTCACCCGCGACCAGCTGATGCGGGAGGTGTGGGACACGACCTGGTGGTCGTCGACCAAGACCCTCGACATGCACATCTCCTGGCTGCGCAAGAAGCTCGGCGACGACGCGGCCAACCCCCGCTACATCGCCACCGTGCGCGGTGTGGGATTCCGATTCGAGAAGAGCTGAGCCGCGAGGCAGGCTCGGGTAACAGGACATGCGCCGCCGACTGATCCAGTCCACGCTCGCCGTGGTCCTCGTCGTGATCGCCGTCTTCGGCGTCTCCCTCGTCATCGTCGAGACCCGGACGATCAGCAACAGCGCCCAGGAGCGGGTGGAGTCCGAGGCGGTCCGGCTGGCCAGCATCGTCGACAGCCGGCTCTTCGGCGCGCAGCAGGTCGACGCGGAGGTCCTGCGCGACCAGGTCACGCAGGACCGCTACTACGCGGTGATCCGGCTCCCCGGCGAGGCGCCCATCGAGGTCGGCACCAAGCCGGCCGGTGACGTCATCAGCGCGACCGCGCCCGGCGAGGAGGGCGAGACGGTCACCGTCCAGGAGCCGCGCTCCTCGGTGACCCGGGAGGTCGGCCGCACGCTGCTGATCATCGCGCTGGTCGCGCTGCTGGCGGTGGTGGCAGCGGTGCTGCTCGCGGTCCGCCAGGCCAACCGGCTGGCGTCACCGCTGACCGACCTCGCGGAGACGGCCGAGCGGCTCGGCTCCGGCGATCCGCGCCCGAGGCACAAGCGGTACGGCGTGCCCGAGCTGGACCGGGTGGCGGACGTGCTGGACGGCTCCGCCGAGCGCATCGCCCGCATGCTGACCGCCGAACGCCGTCTGGCCGCCGACGCCTCCCACCAGCTGCGGACGCCGCTCACGGCTCTGTCCATGCGGCTGGAGGAGATCACCCTCACCGACGACCCGGACACGGTGAAGGAGGAGGCGACGATCGCGCTGACCCAGGTCGAGCGGCTCACGGACGTCGTCGAGCGGCTGCTGACCAACTCCCGCGATCCGCGCACCGGCTCCGCCGTCACCTTCGACCTCGACGAGGTCATCCAGCAGCAGCTCGCCGAGTGGCGGCCGGCGTACCGCAGCGCGGGGCGGGCCATCGTCAGCTCCGGCAAGCGGCATCTGGAGGCGGTGGGCACGCCCGGCGCCGTCGCCCAGGTCCTGGCCGCGCTGATCGAGAACTCCCTCATGCACGGCGGCGGCACGGTCGCGCTGCGCACCCGCGTCACCGGCAACCAGGCCGTCATCGAGGTCACGGACGAGGGCCCCGGCGTCCCGGCCGACCTGGGCGCCCGCATCTTCGAGCGGGCCATCAGCGGCCGCAACTCCACGGGCATCGGCCTGGCCGTGGCCCGCGACCTGGCGGAAGCCGACGGCGGCCGCCTGGAGATGCTCCAGACCAAGCCCCCGGTCTTCGGCCTGTTCCTGTCCCGCACGCCGGTGCGCAAGGACCCGGAGAACGACGGGGAGCCGATGGTCCGCTAGGGCCTGGGCCGCTGGGCCGCCTGGGGTCCGGTCCGCTAGGGGGTGTCCGCAAAGTCCCGTCGTCCGCCCGGAGGGCGGGCCCTGCGGCGTTCGGTGCGTGCTCTCGGCGTGCCGGGCGGACGCCCGCGTA
>NZ_JBEYZD010000048.1:0-65141 GCF_040645895.1 Streptomyces olindensis
GCACTCGTAATGCGTAGGTCTCGGGTTCGAATCCCGAAGGCGGCTCCAGCAAAGGCCAGGTCAGATGCGTTCTGACCTGGCCTTTTGTACGACGAGTGAGGGGTGCGGCCGAGGGTTACTCGGACAGGACCGCCTCGGCGTCCAGCGTCACGCCGACCGCCTGGATCACGGACGCGATCTTGAACGCCTCCTGGATGACCTCGCGGTCGAGGCCGGCCTTGCGCAGGACCTGCTCGTGGGAGTCGAGGCACATGCCGCAGCCGTTGATCGCGGAGACCGCGAAGGACCACAGCTCGAAGTCGACCTTGTCGACCCCCGGGTTGCCGATGACGTTCATCCGCAGACCCGCGCGCAGGTTGCCGTACTCGTGGTCCGACAGCAGGTGGCGCGTGCGGTAGAAGACGTTGTTCATCGCCATCACCGCGGCCGCGGACTTGGCGGCCGTGTACGCCTCCGGCGACAGGTTCGCCTTGGCCTCGGGCTCCAGCTCGCGCAGGACGATCGGGGAACGCGAGGCGATGGCGGTCGCCAGCACCGTGCCCCACAGCTGCTGGGCGGGCAGGTCCGAGTTGCCGATGACCGAGCCCAGGTTGAGCTTCAGGTCCTTGGCGTAGTCCGGTATGGCGGACTTCAGTGCGTCGAGGGACATGTCAGATCACTCTCCGGCGAGCAGCGCGACCGGGTCCAGGGTCTCGTCGCCCTTGGACCAGTTGCAGGGGCACAGCTCGTCCGTCTGGAGCGCGTCCAGGACCCGCAGGACCTCCTTCGGGTTCCGGCCGACGGAACCGGCGGTCACCATGGAGAACTGGATCTCGTTGTTCTGGTCCACGATGAAGACCGCGCGCTTGGCGAAGCCGTCCTCGCCCTCGATGCCGAGGTCGCGCATCAGCTCGTGCTTGGAGTCGGCCATCATCGGGAAGGGCAGGTCACGCAGGTCGTCGTGGTCCTTGCGCCAGGCGTGGTGGACGAACTCGGAGTCGCCGGAGAAGCCGAGGACCTGGGCGTCGCGGTCGGCGAACTCGTCGTTCAGCTTGCCGAAGGCGGCGATCTCGGTCGGGCACACGAAGGTGAAGTCCTTGGGCCACGCGAAGATGACCTTCCACTGACCCTCGTAGGTCTTGTGGTTGATCTGCTGGAACTCCTTGCCCTTCTCCAGCGAGACGCAGGCGGTCAGGTCGAACTCGGGGAACTTGTCACCGACGGTGAGCACACACACTCCTTGCAGCGAAGAAACTCCCGGATCGCGGGGGTTTCCCATGGGTTGGACGGTGTTGATGTTGGCACAGGCTCGATTGATTACGGAAATAGCTACACTCGGTCGAGTTGATCGGAGGTAGTTATCAGTGACTGTGGGTAATAAGCGCAGGCAGCCGAGTCTCGCCCAGCTGCGTGCCTTCGCCGCCGTCGCCGAGCACCTGCACTTCCGGGACGCCGCCGGGGCGATCGGCATGAGCCAGCCCGCCCTCTCGGGCGCCGTCTCGGCGCTGGAGGAGACACTCGGAGTGACGCTCCTGGAGCGTACGACGCGCAAGGTGCTGCTCTCGCCCGAGGGGGAGCGGATCGCCGTACGGGCCAAGGCGGTGCTGGGGGAGGTGGGTGCCCTGATGGAGGAGGCCGAGGCCGTCCGGGCGCCGTTCACGGGGGCGCTGCGGCTGGGGGTCATTCCGACCGTGGCGCCCTACCTGCTGCCCACCGTCCTGCGGCTCGTCCACGACCGGTATCCGCACCTGGACCTCCAGGTGCACGAGGAGCAGACCGCCAACCTGCTCGACGGCCTGGCCGGCGGGCGGCTCGACCTGCTGCTGCTCGCCGTGCCGCTGGGGGTGCCGGGGGTGGCCGAACTGCCGTTGTTCGACGAGGACTTCGTGCTCGTCACCCCGCTCGACCACTGGCTCGGCGGACGCGAGGGCATTCCGCGTGAGGCGCTGCGCGAGCTGAACCTGCTGCTGCTCGACGAGGGGCACTGCCTGCGCGACCAGGCCCTCGACATCTGCCGGGAGGCCGGCCGCGACGACGTGCCCGTCACCACGACCGCCGCCGGGCTGTCCACGCTGGTGCAGCTCGTCGCGGGCGGCCTCGGTGTCACGCTGCTGCCGCGCACCGCCGTCAAGGTCGAGACCTCCCGCAGCAACCAGCTCCTCACCGGGTACTTCGCCGATCCGGCCCCCACCCGCCGTATCGCGCTGGCGATGCGGGCGGGGGCCGCGCGCGGCGGCGAGTACGAGGAGCTGGCCGCCGCCCTGCGGCAGGCCCTGCGACCGCTGCCGGTGCGGGTCCTGGACCAGGACGCCTGACTCGGCGCCGACCGGGGCCTACTCGGTCCGCAGCCCGTCCGGCCGCATCAGCTTCAGCAGCGGCGGCAGGCTCAGCAGCGTCACCACGAGGACGACGCCCGCGCCGATGCCGGTCATCGACAGCACGCTCGGCCAGTCCACCCGGACCGACGTGTTGGTCATCCGCAGCAGGACCGCGCCCAGGGCCATGCCCACCGTCGCCGCGAGCAGCAGACCCAGACCGATCGGGATCGCCGTCTGCCACAGCACCGACAGGCCGAGGGTCCGGCGCCGGGTGCCGAAGGCGACCAGCGACGACAGCAGCTTGCGGCGCTCGCGCAACTGCTCCAGCTGCGAGACCAGCATGCTCGCCCCGATCAACGCCAGGACACACGCCGCGCCGACGGACAGGCCCGTGCGGATGGCGGCGTAGCGGTCGTTGCTCTCGATGCTGTGCCAGGTCATCGGCGGGACCGTCGGGTCGAGCCGCGCGGCCGTGTTGCGCACGTGGTCGAAGGCGTCCGGCACCGAGGGATCCACGCTCAGGAAGAGCCGCGTGGAGGCGAAGGCGCCGAGCTTCTCGGGCAGTGCGCCGGGGGTCATCAGGATGCCGCCGCGTTCGTATCCCGTGGGGTCCTCGCGGGACTCGGCCTGCCGGATGTCCCGCGGCACGGTCCAGGAGACCGCGCGGTCGCCTGGGCGGCCGGAGTCGTCCGACTCGGCCCACAGGGTCGTGCCGGGCTTCGCCAGGCGCTCGCTGTCACCGTCGTACTGCGATCCCTTGACCGCGAAGACGTCACCGTCGCGGCAGTCGGGGAGCGTGGCCACTTCGCGCAGCGAAGCGCAGTCGGCCACGGTGATCTGGATGAGCGTCTCCGCCTCGCCGCGCCGGTCGCCGAGATGGAAGTCGGACAGGGCGGTGACCTTGCGCATGCCCTCGGTGTCGCGGTACTTCGCGATGATGGCCGCGGTGTCGGCGCGGTCCGGCACGTCCACGCTCATCTGGGCCCGGGAGACGTCGTACCGCGACGCCCTGGTGTAGGTGCCCTCGACCCCCGCGAACAGCATCTGCAGCGCGATCGCCCCGGCCACCGCCACCGCGATGCCGTTGACCATGCGGGCCGCCACACCGCTGCTCAACTGGAGTCGGCGCACGGCCAGTTGCCAGGCGACCCCGCCCGGGCCGAGCCGGGCGACGACCGTCTCCACGACCCAGGGAAGCAGCGCCGTGACACCGATCAGGAGCAGCATCACGCCGCCGACGACCAGATACTGGTTGAAGTTCCCGCCGTCGTCGCCCTGCCCGATCATCGGGTAGAGCAGCGCCAGCCCGCCCAGCGGCAGCAGCAGCCGCCACCACAGCCGGCGCCGCGCGGGCTTGGCCGTGCGCACCACGCCGAGGGGCTCGATGACCACCCCGCGCAGGGCGAGGATCGTCACGAGGACCGCGGCCGTCGGCACCGCCAGCGCGACCAGTACGGCCAGCAGGGGAGAGGGGTTCAGATAGCTCGGGAACACGCTGATCCGGAACACCTCGGCGGACGCCGCCAGTTGCCGTCCGAGCAGGAAGAACCCGGTGCCGAGGACGAGCCCCAGCACGGACCCGGCGAGGGCCTCGCCGGCGGCGATGCGCCGGGTCATCCGGCTGTCGGAGCCGACCAGCCGCAGCGCCGCCAGCCTGCGGTCGCGCCGCTCGCCGCCGAACCGCACGGCCGCGGCGATGAACACGGCGACCGGCATCAGCAACACCACGAAGACGACGAGGACCAGCAGGAGCAGCACCGGATCCCAAGGGTCCGACGACGCCAGGTCCGGGTTGCCGAAGCTGTCGATGCGGGCCCCGCCGGCGGGGCCCTCCAGTCGCTCCATGAGCCCCTTGCCGCCCGCGTAGTAAGCGAGTTCCTGCGAGCCGACGAGACCCTGTTCGCCGATGGTGCCCGCTATCCGGTAGGGCAGCCGCTCCCGCAGCAGCTTCCCGTCGTCGGAGGCGAGGAGTTCCTTGAGCGCGGGGGAGACGACCATCTCGCCGTCCGCCGGGAACGCCGCGACTCCCGGCGGCCGCGGAGCCTTGGCGCCCTCCGGCTCCAGCAGCCGCCCGCGGACGTCCCGGTCCCGGTACGTGGTGTCCGCGTCCACGACGACCAGGGTGTTGTCGGCCCTGGGCAGCTCCTGCTGGCCGAAGGTGTGGTCGCTGCGCGCCTCTTCCCGCCGGTCCCGTTCCGCCAGCGCGTTCGGGATGGCGGTGGTGAGCAGCAGCAGTGCCACGCCGAGTCCGACGCCGACGGCCGTGAGCAGCGCCCGGGTCCACCCCTCGCGCCCGCCCGCGAAGGCGAACCGGGCCCCCATGGCCAGATCCCGGCCCCACTGCCTCGCACTCATACGACGCGCTCCATGTCCCGGGACCTGCCGTCCCGTACGACGATCTCGCGGTCGGAGTAGGCGGCCACCCGGGCCTCGTGCGTGACGAGCACCACGGCCGTGTTCGCGGACCGGGCGGCGTCCGTGAGGAGTTCCATCACGCGTTCGCCGTTGAACGAGTCGAGCGCGCCGGTCGGCTCGTCGGCGAACACCACACGCGGGTTCGTCACCAGCGAACGGGCCACGGCGACCCGCTGTCCCTGGCCGCCGGACACCTCCCCGGGCCGCTTCTTGCGCAGGTCGTCGACCTCCAGCCGCTCCATCCACGCCAGGGCGGTCCGCTCGGCCTCCTTGCGGGAGGATCCGCTCAGGCGGAGCGGGAGCGCGACGTTCTCCACGCAGGTGAGTTCCGGCACGAGCTGCCCGAACTGGAAGACGAACCCGAACTCGGAGCGGCGCAGCGCGCTGCGCTCGGCGTCGCTCATCGCGGTCACCTCCCGCCCGTTGTAGGTGATCGAGCCCGAGTCGGGCGTGACGATCCCGGCGAGGCAGTGCAGCAGCGTCGACTTGCCCGACCCGGAGGGGCCCATCACGGCGACGACCTCGCCCGGGTGGATGGAGAACTCGGCTCCGTCGAGCGCGGTGGTCGGCCCGTACGCCTTGCGCAGGTCCCGGGCGACGAGGAGCGAACCGGCGGGAGCGGTCACCGGGCCACCGCCTCACGGAGCTTGTCCAGTCGGGCCGCGGTCAGCTCCAGCCAGCGCAGGTCCGCCTCCAGGTGGAACAGGGCGTGGTCGCAGATGAGCTGGTCGGCCAGGTCGCCCTTGCGCTTGCGGTCGGTGAGGATCCGCATGCTGCGCAGGTGCTCCGAGCGCTGGCCGTCGAGGATGTCGGCGGCGTCCCGGTGGGTGAGGAGCGCGAGGACGACCTTGGTGTAGAGGGTCGACTGGAGGTACGGCTCCGGCTTCTCGGGCGTGGCGAGCCAGCGCTCGACGTCGGTGATGCCGGCCTCGGTGATCGCGTACCGCTTGCGCTCGGGCCCGCCGCCCGCCTCGATGCCGTCGACTTCGACGAGCCCGTTCTTCAGCAGCCGCGACATCGTCGAGTAGACCTGGCCGTAGTGCAGCGGCCGGTCATGACCGAACTTCTCGTCGAAGGCCCGCTTCAGGTCGTAACCGTGCCGCGGGCCGGACTCCAGGAGTCCCAGGAGAGTGTGACCGATGGACATGACCCGGACAGTACACGGGGTGTATACGCGGCATGTATACGCGGAGTGTGCAGTCCCTGGCAGGGGGTGCGGGGGCGCAGGTCGGGGGCTGTTGTCACGGTTCCGCAACAGGCTATGTCTCGGGGTCGCGGGGTGGGCGTCCCCGCCGGGGCAGCGGTCCGGTGTCCCGCGGCAGGCGCCCCGCCTCGGCCAGGGCCCGGCGCAGCAGGAACTCGATCTGCGCGTTGGCCGAGCGCAGTTCGTCCCCGGCCCACCGCGCCAGCGCCTCGTACACCGCCGGGTCCAGCCGCAGCAGCACCTGCTTGCGCTGCTGCGGCCGTCCCTTGGGGGCGGAACCCTCGGAAGGGGCCGTCACTGGTAGAGCGTCCCGGCGTTGAGGACGGGCTGCGGGGCCCGGTCGCCGCACAGCACCACCATCAGGTTGGACACCATCGCGGCCTTGCGCTCCTCGTCGAGGGCGACGAGGTCCTGCTCGGTGATCCGGGCCAGCGCCGACTCGACCATGCCCACGGCGCCCTCCACGATCTGCCGCCGGGCCGCGACCACCGCTCCGGCCTGCTGCCGCTGGAGCATCGCCGAGGCGATCTCCGGGGCGTAGGCGAGGTGCGTGAAGCGCGACTCGATGATCTGCACGCCGGCCGCCTCGACGCGCGCGTGCAGTTCGACGGCGAGCTTCTCGGTGATCTCCTCGGCGTTGCCGCGCAGTGAGAGGCCGTCCTCCTCGTGGGCGTCGTAGGGGTACTCGATGGCGATGTGCCGCACGGCCGCCTCGGTCTGCGTGGAGACGAACTCGATGTAGTCGTCCACCTCGAAGGTCGCCTGGGCGGTGTCCTCGACGCGCCACACCACGACCGCGGCCAGCTCGATCGGGTTGCCGTAGGCGTCGTTGACCTTCAGGACGGCCGTCTCGTGGTTGCGCACACGCGTCGAGATCTTCGTGCGCGAGGTGAGCGGGTTCACCCAGCGCAGGCCGTCCTGGCGGATCGTGCCCCGGTACCGGCCGAAGAGCTGGACGACCCGGGCCTCGCCGGGCGCCACCATGTTCAGCCCGCACATGGCCAGGAACGCCGCGAGCGCGACCAGGATGCCGCCGATGATCAGGCCGGCCTTGGCGCCGGTGGCGTCCACCGTCGTGGCGGCGGCGATCAGGCCGGCGCCGGCCAGCAGTCCGACCAGGCCGAGCAGCAGGGCGAGCCCGCCGCCGATGCTGTGCGCGGCGAACTCCCGTACCCGGGGCGCCGGCATCTCGGGCACGTCGGCGGTGACCTGCGGTTGGTGTGCGGACATGGGTGATCCCCCGTTCCTCGCGGGAAGCCGTTCCTGCCTGGCTTCCATCTATCTAAGTGATATCACTTTTCGCCGTCCTGGCAACCCTGCGGGTGACTCGTACGTCGGTTCCGTTGGGGTGGGTGCTGATTGTCACGTCCGGAAAGAGCCGGATCGGCGGCCCTTTCTCTTATCTCCCGGTGTTAGCTTTCTGAGCTGACCTGAGCGGCGAACCTGTGTGACGCATGAGCACACATGAACGAAGCGGAGCGGATCGGACCCATGGGACGAGCGGAAGAGAGACGCGCCCGACAGCGCGGTGGGCGCCGGGCGGCACCCAGGCGCCGCCGTTCGTCGGACGCGGCCGGGAAGAGCGGCATACGCAGGCTCTTCACCTGGAAGAAGATGCTCGGCACCTTCCTCGGCGTGTGCCTGCTGGGCATGGGTGCCTTCATCGTGCTGTACATGGTGATCGACATTCCCGAGGGGAACGCCGACGCCAAGTGGCAGAGCAACGTCTACAAGTACAGCGACGGCACGCTCCTGGCCCGCACAGGTGACCGCAACCGCGAGATCGTGGACCTGGGCAAGATCCCCAAGCCCGTCCAGAAGACGTTCGTCGCCGCCGAGAACAAGACCTTCTACAAGGACGCCGGCGTCGATCTGAAGGGCACTGCCCGCGGCCTGTTGAACACGGTCTCCGGCAAGGGGGCCCAGGGTGGTTCCACCATCACCCAGCAGTACGTCAAGAACTACTACCTGACGCAGGAACAGACCGTCTCGCGCAAGCTGAAGGAACTGGTCATCTCGCTGAAGCTGGACCGCGAGAAGTCCAAGGACTACATCCTGGCCGGCTACATCAACACCAGCTACTACGGCCGCGGCGCCTACGGCATCCAGGCCGCCGCCCAGGCCTACTACCAGGTCGACGCGCAGGACCTCTCCGTCGAGCAGGGCGCCTACCTCGCGGCGCTGCTCCAGGCGCCGAACCAGTACGACTGGGCGATCGCCAGCGACGAGGGCAAGAGGCTGGTGCGGGCCCGCTGGAACTACGTCCTCGACAACATGGTCGAGGAGGGCTGGCTGAGCAAGGACAAGCGCGACGCCATGGAGTTCCCGGTGCCGAAGGCGCCCAAGAACGACCCCAGCCTGGAGGGCCAGACCGGCTACCTGGTGAAGTCGGCCGACGCGGCGCTGGAGAAGCAGCTGGTCGCCCAGGGCACCGCCGACGACCTGAAGACGGCCCAGGCGATGGTCGACCAGGGGGGCTGGACGCTCACCCTGAACATCGACAAGAAGAAGCAGGCGGCCCTGGAGAAGGCCGTCAAGCGGCAGCTGGACAGCAAGCTCGACCCGAAGAAGCGGTCGGTGGACGCGGACGTCCAGGCCGGCGCCGCCTCCGTGAACCCGAAGACGGGCGCGGTCGTCGCGATGTACGGCGGCGAGGACTACCTGCGGCACTACGTCAACAACGCGACCCGCACGGACTACCAGCCCGCCTCCACCTTCAAGCCGGTCATCCTGGCCGCCGCCCTGGAGGAGAACGCCGAGACCCAGGACGGCAGGCCGATCACGGCGAGGACGGTCTACGACGGCACGAGCAAGCGCCCGGTCGTCGACAACGGCACCAAGGTCGGGTTCGCCCCGGAGAACGAGGACGACCGGAGCTACGGGAAGGTCACCGTCCAGCGGGCGATGAACGATTCCATCAACTCCGTCTTCGCGCAGATGGGCGTCGACGTCGGCATGTCCGAGGTCGTGAAGGTCGCCGGCAGGCTCGGGATGGACACCGAGAACATGGAGGCCGTGCCCGCGCAGACCCTCGGCACCATGGGCGCGAGCCCGCTGCAGATGGCCGGCGTCTACGCGACCCTCGACAACCACGGCAGGAAGGTCACCCCGGCGCTCGTCAAGTCCGTCGAGCACAACACCCGGACGGTCACCTTCCCCGACCCGGTCGGTGAGCAGGTCATCAGCCGCGAGGCCGCCGACTCGGTCACGTCGGTGCTGACCGGCGTGGTCGACGACGGTACGGCCAAGAGCTCCGTGCAGGGCAACACCGCTCGCGACGGGCAGCAGGTCGCGGGCAAGACGGGTACGTCCGACGACAACAAGTCGGCCTGGTTCACCGGCTACACGACCGACCTGGTCACGTCGGTCGGTCTGTTCGGCGAGGACGACAAGCCGCCGCACGCGCAGGTCCCGATGTACAAGGCGGGCGGCGAGCCCCGGGTCAACGGCGGTGGTTTCCCGGCGCAGATCTGGGCGGCGTACATGTTCGGCGTGACGGCCCCGAACACCGAGTTCGATCTGGAGACCGACCAGGGAGCGGCCGTCCAGCCGACCTGGACGCCGACGCCGACGAAGGAGCCGACCACGCGGGCGCCGTCGCCGACGCCGACGACACAGAGCCCGTCCCCGACGCCGACGACGCAGCAGCCGTCCCCGACGCCGACCACGCAGGCGCCGTCCCCGACGCCGACGACCGGCCGGCCCTCGATACCGCCGACGGACGGGCCGACGGACGGCGGCAGCCTGGAGCCGCCGGGATTCGGCGACGACCAGTAGCGGCAGTGCGGCCCGCCGGCAGCAGAAAAGGACCGCCCCCGGAGAGACTCCGGGGGCGGTCCCGTGCTCTGTGCGCTCACGCGCCCGGGACGGTCAGCCGCGGTTGAGCTCGAACCACACGACCTTGCCCGTGCTGAGCCGGGTCGCGCCCCAGCGCCGGGCCAGCCGGTTCACCAGGTACAGCCCGCGCCCGCCCTCGTCGGTCGCGCGGGCCTGGCGCAGCCGCGGCAGCTGCGGGACGTCGTCGCCCACTTCGCAGCGCAGCACGTCCGTGCGCAGCAGCCGCAGGGTGACCGGCCGGGACGCGTACCGCACGGCGTTCGTCACGACCTCGCTGACCAGCAGCTCCACGGAGTCGCTGAGCTCCTCCAGGCCCCAGCGCTGCAGCGCGCGCCGGGCCAGCCGGCGGGCCCGGCCGGGGGCGGCGTCCTCCGGCTCCAGGAACCAGTACGCCACGTCGCTCGGCGCGATTCCGTCGAAGCGGGCGGCGAGCAGCGCGATGTCGTCGTCCCGGTCGCCCGGGCCGAGCATGTCGAGCACCTCGTCGCACAGCGCCTCCAGGGGCGGCGGGTGGTCCGGCCCGGTGAGCTGCGCGGTCGCGGCGAGCTTCTCCCGCAGTTGCTCGATGCCGGTCCACACGTCCCGAAGGCGCGACTCGACCAGGCCGTCGGTGTACAGCAGCAGGGTGGCCCCGGCGGGCGCGTCCAGCTCGACCGCCTCGAAGTCGACGCCGCCGACCCCGATGGGGGCACCGGCCGGCACGCGCAGCACCTCCGCCCGGCCGCCCAGGTGGAGCAGGACGGGCGGCGGGTGACCGGCGTTGGCGATGGTGATGCGATGCGATACCGGGTCGTAGACGGCGTAGAGGCAGGTCGCCATGCGGTCCACGCCGAGGCGCTGGGCCTGTTCGTCGAGGTGGTGCAGGACCTCCTGCGGCGGCAGGTCGAGGCCGGCGAGCGTCTGGGCCGTCGTGCGCAGCTGGCCCATGATGGCGGCCGACGTCATGGAGTGGCCCATCACGTCACCGACGACCAGGGCGACCCGGCTGCCGGGCAGCGGGATCGCGTCGTACCAGTCACCGCCGACCCGGGCGGTCTCCGCCGCCGGCAGGTAGCGCGAGGCGAGCCGCACGCCCGTGGGGCGGGGCAGCGTCTCGGGCAGCATGGTGCGCTGCAGCTCGTCCGCGATGTAGGCCTCGCGGCCGTACAGCACGGCCTTGTCGATGCCGAGCGCGCTGTGCGTGGCCAGTTGCGCGGCCACCAGCAGGTCGTCCGGCTCGAAGGCGATGCGCTCGGGGCGGCGCAGGAACAGGGCGGCGCCGATGACCCGGCGCCGGCCGCGCAGCGGCGCGAGGATCGCGCGCTGCCCGTCCGGTACGCCGAATTCGCCCCCCTCGCCGAGCAGTTCGGGCAGCGCCGCGCGGGCCGCGGGCGCGTCGGTGAAAACCGGGCGCACGCCCCGCAGGACCTCGGCCAGCGCGCTGCCGGGCCGCACCTCGCACAGCTCGGCGCCGACCGTGTCCAGCTCGTTCGGCTCGGGCTGCGCGGCCGGCAGGAAGCCGTTCTCGGTGTCGCGCTCCGCCGGTATCCGGTCGGTGCGGCGCAGCCGCAGCACCAGCGGGCCGGTGGGCCGCTCGTCGCCGACCGGCAGCGGGTCGCGCAGATAGACCAGGATCGCGTCGGAGAAGGTGGGCACGGTGGCCCGGCACAGCCCCATCACGATCTCGTCGAGGTCGATGCCGCGGGCGATCCGCCGGGTGGCGGCCCCGACGAACCTGAGCCGGTCGCCGTCCCGCCGCATGGGCGTGGGCCGGCCCGGCGGCAGACTCTGGCCGGAGCGGCGCTCCTGCCCGTCGGCGCTCGGCGCCTGCCGGTCCTGTTCGTCGGCCGGCTGCAGCGGAATGTGCTCGGGGGCGGGGCGCGGCCGAGGGGTGTCGCGCTCGGCGGTCTGCTCGGCACCCGGCTGGGAGTGCTCGGAGGCGGGGTCGCTCACGGTGTCCTTGCCCTTGCCGAACGGCGTGGAGGTGCCCGGCTCCGACGTGCCCGGCGAGAGGTGCGCCGTCGTGACCGGGGCGGTGACTTCGCCGCTGGAGCGGCTCTGTGCCGGTAAGGCGCCCGCGCCGGGCGCACGCGCCGGTGTCGAGGTATGCACGAGCGCCCCGCGGGGGTCCGCGGGGTCGACGCCCGGCTGGGGGCGCTCGAAGGAGGTCGGCTGCTCCGTCACGCGTGTCGAATCCATCCGTCCGGGGCTGCGCGCCGCGCGCGCAGTTGGTCCCGCCGAAACTCCGATACCCGGAATACGTGCCCCAGGAACGGAATTCCCGCGTGGTCAGAGGTTGTTCCTGTGCCACCGGCGGACCGTCTGCGGCCCTCAGGGGCCTTCTGATGGATCGCCGCAGCGTCGCGACGCCCGGCACGCCCGCTCGCCGCACGGTGCGCAGGGCCAGGTGGCTCCGCCACATGACCCTGCGCACCGCACGCCGATCGCACGCACCGAACGCCGCTCCTTCTCCTGCGGCGATCCATCAGAAGGCCCCAGGAGCCTGTGGCGCAGGCCCTGCCGGTGTTGCCCTCGTACCCCTCGCTCACGTCCTGCCGCCCCTCGGTGACGATCGGTCAAGCTCAGCGCGTGCTCCGGTAGTTGCCGCCGCGCGCCCTTGCGGAGGACGATCCTACGTTTCTTGCCCGGGGGCGCATCAAGGGTCTCATGAGGACAGATGCGCGGGCGTACGATCCCAGTCCTCCGGCAGTGACGGTACCCCCCAGGACGGATCCGGGCGCCAGTCCTGCCAGCCATCCGAGAACGGCGGCCCCCAGGCGCGGATCACCTCCACCGCGGCCCGGCCGGCCGTCCGTACCTTTTCGACCTGTTGGTCGTCCATCAGCCCGTCCCTCCGGGCCTGGGCGAACTCGTCCTCGTCGCGCCAGTGCCAACTGCGGTCGGGATGCACCGAGATGTCCAGGAAATGGTCCTCCGAGTCGACGCCGCCCTCCCAACGGGTCAGCGGCTCCTCCAGGTTCACGTACCAGTTCTTGAACAGCCAGCCCGGTTCCCAGAACAGCCAGACCGACCAGGGCTCGCCGGGCCGGGCGAGCTTCAGCACGCCCGTGCCGAACCACCGGTCGCGCTGCACGGCCCGCGGCTTGGTGTAGCGCGTCCGGAGCGGCTCCAGGTGCACGGGGGTGCCGTCGGCGAGCACGGGCTTCACGCACTCGGTGCCGGGCGCCAGCCAGACGGCGAGCAGATCCGCGTCGTCCCGTACGACGGTGACGGGGCGCGCGATGTGGACGTGCGTGCCGCCGTTCTCCCGGTACCGCCACAGGATCCGGCTCCCGGGCGCCCAGAAGCCCGCCGCACCACCCGTTTCCACGCGTCTCATCGCTCCACCGTCTGCCATGCACAGATATTAGGTGCCCTGGGCATACGACGCTGCGGCGCGTGTCACGGTTCACGCGCCGGGCGTACGTGTGCCGCGAAACGTCACGGGTGCGTCATCCGCAGGACATCCAGCGCCTCGTCGAGCTGCTCCAGGGTCAGGTCCCCGCGCTCCACGTACCCGCTGGCCAGGACGACCTGACGGATCGTCTTCCGCTCGGCGAGCGCCTTCTTGGCGACCTTCGCGGCCTCCTCGTACCCGATGTACTTGTTGAGCGGCGTCACGACGGAGGGGGAGGACTCGGCGTACTCGCGCGCCCGCTCGCGGTTCGCGGTGATGCCGTCGACGGTGCGGTCGGCGAGCAGCCGCGTCACGTTGGCGAGCAGCCGGATCGACTCCAGCACGTTCTTCGCGATGACCGGCAGCATCACGTTGAGCTCGAAGTTCCCGGCGGCGCCGGCCGTGGCGACGGTGGCGTCGTTGCCGACGACCTGCGCGCACACCATGAGCACGGCCTCGGGGATGACCGGGTTCACCTTGCCCGGCATGATCGAGGAGCCGGGCTGGAGGTCGGGCAGGGCGATCTCGGCGAGGCCCGTGCGCGGCCCGGAGGACATCCAGCGCAGGTCGTTGGCGATCTTCGTCAGGCCGACGGCGATGGTGCGCAGCTGGCCGCTGGTCTCGACGATGCCGTCCCGGGCGCCCTGCGCCTCGAAGTGGTCCCGCGCCTCGGTGAGGGGCAGTCCGGTCGTGCGGGCGACCTCCTCGATGACGGCGGCGGAGAAGCCGGGCGGGGTGTTGATGCCGGTGCCGACGGCCGTGCCGCCGAGGGGGAGTTCGGCGAGCCGGGGGAGGGAGGCCTCCAGCCGCTCGATCCCGTACCGCACCTGGGCGGCGTACCCGCCGAACTCCTGCCCCAGCGTCACGGGCGTGGCGTCCATCAGGTGGGTCCGCCCCGACTTCACGACGTCGGAGAACTCCCCGGCCTTGCGCTCCAGGGCGGCGGCGAGGTGCTCCAGGGCGGGGACCAGGTCGCGCGTCACGGCGGCGGTGGCGGCGATGTGGATCGAGGACGGGAAGACGTCGTTGGACGACTGGGAGGCGTTGACGTGGTCGTTCGGGTGCACGGGGCGCCCGAGCCGCTCGGTGGCCAGGGTCGCGACGACCTCGTTGGTGTTCATGTTGGACGAGGTCCCGGACCCGGTCTGGAACACGTCGACGGGGAAGTGCTCGTCCCACCGGCCCTCGGCGACCTCCCCGGCCGCCTCCTGGATCGCCTGGGCGACGTCCTTGTCCAAGACCCCCAGCTCGGCGTTGACCTTGGCCGCGGCCCCCTTGATCCGGGCCAGCGCCTCGATGTGCGCGCGCTCGATGCGCTGCCCGGAGACCGGGAAGTTCTCCACGGCCCGCTGGGTCTGCGCCCGCCACTTGGCGTGGGCGGGCACCCGCACCTCGCCCATGGAGTCGTGCTCGGTGCGGTACTCGGTCCTGTCCTGCTCGTCGGTCATCGACGATCACCTCCACGTGTCACAGCGTCAGCGCCGCGACCACTGTTCCCCGTGGAGGCGAATCGTCACCGTCCTCGTCAGGCGAGTCCGGGGCCGCGTACCGGAATGGACGTGAACGTCGGAGCCGGGGCCGGGTCCTGGAAGAAGTCGTTGCCCTTGTCGTCGACGACGATGAACGCCGGGAAGTCCTCGACCTCGATCTTCCAGACGGCCTCCATGCCGAGCTCCTCGTACTCGACGACCTCGACCTTCTTGATGCAGTCCTGGGCGAGGCGCGCGGCCGGGCCGCCGATGGAGCCGAGGTAGAAGCCGCCGTGGGTGTTGCACGCGTCGGTGACCTGCTTGCTGCGGTTGCCCTTGGCCAGCATCACCTTGGAGCCGCCCGCGGCCTGGAACTGCTCCACGTAGGAGTCCATCCGGCCGGCCGTGGTCGGGCCGAAGGAGCCGGACGCGTAGCCCTCGGGCGTCTTGGCGGGACCGGCGTAGTACACCGGGTGGTCCTTCAGGTACTGCGGCATCTCCTCGCCCGCGTCCAGCCGCTCCTTGATCTTGGCGTGGGCGATGTCGCGCGCCACGACCAGCGGGCCGGTCAGCGACAGGCGGGTCTTCACCGGGTACTTGGTGAGCTCCGCGAGGATCGTCTCCATCGGCTGGTTCAGGTCGATCTTCACGACGTCCGAGGACTCGTCGAGGTGCTCGTCCGTCGTCTCCGGCAGGAACCGCGCCGGGTCCGTCTCCAGCTGCTCCAGGAAGACGCCCTCGGCGGTGATCTTCGCGACGGCCTGGCGGTCGGCGGAGCAGGAGACGGCGATGGCGACCGGGCAGGAGGCGCCGTGGCGGGGCAGGCGCACCACGCGCACGTCGTGGCAGAAGTACTTGCCGCCGAACTGCGCGCCGATGCCGATCTTCTGCGTCAGCTCGAAGACCTTCTGCTCCAGCTCCTTGTCCCGGAAGCCGTGCCCCAGCTCGGAGCCCTCGGCCGGGATCTCGTCCAGGTAGTGCGCGGAGGCGTACTTCGCCGTCTTCAGCGCGTACTCGGCGCTCGTGCCGCCGACCACGATCGCCAGGTGGTACGGCGGGCAGGCGGCCGTGCCCAGCGAACGGATCTTCTCCTCCAGGAACTTCATCATGGAGGCCTCGTTCAGGACGGCCTTCGTCTCCTGGTACAGGAACGACTTGTTGGCCGAGCCGCCGCCCTTCGCCATGAACAGGAACTTGTAGGCGCCGCCGTCGGTCGCGTACAGCTCGATCTGCGCGGGGAGGTTGGAGCCGGTGTTCTTCTCCTCCCACATGGTGAGCGGGGCCATCTGCGAGTAGCGCAGGTTGAGGTTCTGGTACGCGTCGTAGATGCCGCGGGACAGGGCCTCCTCGTCGCGGCCCGCCGTCAGCACGTTCTGGCCGCGCTTGCCCATGACGATCGCCGTGCCCGTGTCCTGGCACATGGGCAGCACGCCCGCAGCCGCGATGTTCGCGTTCTTCAGCAGGTCCAGCGCCACGAACTTGTCGTTGCCCGACGCCTCGGGGTCGTCGATGATGCGGCGCAGCTGCGCGAGGTGGGCCGGGCGCAGGTAGTGCTGGATGTCGTGGATGGCCTCCTCGGCGAGCTTGCGCAGCGCCTCCGGCTCCACCTTGAGGAAGGTCCGCCCGTCCGGCCCCTCGACCGTGGAGACACCCTCGGAGGTCACCAGGCGGTAAGGCGTGGTGTCCTCTCCCTGGGGGAGCAGATCGGTGTACGCGAACTCAGGCATGTCGCCCATTCCTCACTCGACAGACGGCGGCCCGCCTCCATCGGCGAGCGCCCACCAGACTAGAACCCCGGCGGTGGCCGTGAGCTTGTGAGGTAAGGCTCAGTTCGTCACAGCCGGCCGCGATACGGGGGGTGTCGCGATCTATCGTGTTTCGGTACTCTGCTGTCGTGGACCTTCAGAAACAGGACCTTCAGAAGCAGGACCTTCAGAAGCAGGGCGCACCCGCCGCCTCCGAGTTCCGCGCCTCCGACGCCGAGCGCGACCGGATCGCCGACATCCTGCACGACGCCCTCGCCGAGGGCCGTCTCACCGCCGAGGAGCACGCCGAGCGCGTCGAGGGGGTGCTGCGCGCCAAGACGGTCGGCGAGCTGGAGGTCTTCATACGGGACCTGCCCGCGGCCCACCGCCGGGTTCCCGGCCCCACCGCCCCGCACCGCCCCACGGTCGGCGCCATCCCGATCGAGCCGGACGACAACGTCGTGGCGATCTTCAGCGGCGCCGTCCGCAAGGGCCGCTGGCGCGCGGGCCGCCGGATCCACGCCTACGCGATCTTCGGCAGTGTCGAGATCGACCTCAGCGAGGCCCTCTTCGACCACCAGCAGGTCGTGATCAAGTCCTTCGCGATCTTCGGCAGCGTCGAGATCCGCGTCCCGGAGAACGTGTCGCTGCGCGGCATGGGTGGCGGCGTGCTCGGCAGCTTCGAGGTCGACACCCTCGACTCGGGCGAACCGGAGGCTCCGGTCGTCTACGTCGACGGGTGGGCCGTCCTGGGCAGCGTCGAGGCGCGGCCCCGGCGCGGCAAGGTCGTCGCGGACATCCTGGACCGGGTGCAGCGCAAGGTCGACAAGAGTTTGCGCAAACACCTGGGGCATTGACAGTCGCGAATCCCTCGAAAGCGACGGATCGGAACTCAGTGCATAGGCGCGCGCACAGCGGGTAGGCCTTGCTGCATCGTCTCTCGCTCGCGAAGCCGTCGTCAGGAGTAGACCGTGCTGCAACCGCCGCATTCGTCCCTGCAGGTAGCTGCCGTTCCGGCCCCGCGGGTGCCAGCGCGAGACAGGGACCAGGACGCCCCGTGGCACACCGAGGCGGTGTGCCGGCGTGACGAGGCCGGCCTGTTCTTCGCCCCCTCCAAGGAGCCCACGGCCGCCCGGCTCTCCCGGGAAGAGGCGGCGAAACGGGTCTGCGCCCGCTGTCCGGTCATGGTCGAATGCCGCGAGCACGCCCTGCTCCAGCCCGAACCCTACGGCGTCTGGGGCGGCCTCACCGCCGCCGAGCGCCGCGTGGTCCTGGCCCGGCGCCGCCGCCGCGACCTGGAGCTGAAGAAGACGGCCCGCTCGGCGAACCGCATAGCGGCGGCCGGCTGACGGAACGAGATGCGCGAAAGGGCGTCCCCACCGCACCGGGGACGCCCTTTTCTTGCAGTAGACGCGGAGCCGGGTCGCGCTACTTCCCCTTGTCGAAGTCGATCGCGCTGTACGCCCGCAGCTTGGACAGCCGGTGCTCCGAATCGATTCTGCGCACCGTGCCCGACCGGGAGCGCATCACGATCGAGTCGGTCGTGGCGGTCTCCGCCCGGTACCGGACCCCGCGCAGCAACTCCCCGTCCGTGATCCCCGTCGCGACGAAGAACACGTTCTCCCCGGTGACCAGGTCCTCCGTGGTCAGTACCCGGTCGAGGTCATGCCCCGCGTCGACCGCCCGCTGCCGCTCCTCGTCGTCCTTCGGCCACAGCTTGCCCTGGATGGTGCCGCCCAGGCACTTCACCGCGCAGGCCGAGATGATGCCCTCGGGCGTGCCGCCGATGCCGAGCAGCAGATCGACCCCGGTGCCCTCCCGCAGCGCCAGGATCGAGCCGGCCACGTCACCGTCGGAGATCAGCTTGATGCGCGCACCGGTGTCCCGGATCTCCTTGATGATGCCCTCGTGCCGGGGCCGGTCGAGGATCACCACGGTGACGTCCTCGGGCGCGGACCGCTTCGCCTTGGCGACCCGGCGGATGTTCACCGACACCGGCGCGTTGATGTCGACGAAGTCGGCCGCCTCGGGCCCGGTGACCAGCTTGTCCATGTAGAAGACGGCGGAGGGGTCGAACATCGACCCGCGCTCGGCGGCGGCCAGCACCGCGATCGCGTTCGTCATGCCCTTGGCGGTCAGCGTCGTGCCGTCGATCGGGTCCACGGCGATGTCGCACTCGGGGCCGGTCCCGTCGCCCACGCGCTCCCCGTTGAACAGCATCGGGGCCTCGTCCTTCTCGCCCTCGCCGATGACGACGACGCCGTTCATCGAGACGGTGGAGACGAGGGTCCGCATGGCACGCACCGCGGCGCCGTCGGCGCCGTTCTTGTCACCGCGTCCGACCCAGCGGCCCGCGGCCATCGCCGCCGCCTCGGTCACCCGGACCAGTTCCAGGGCGAGGTTGCGGTCGGGGGCCTCGGAGGGCACATCGAGTTCGGACGGCAAGTGATGATGCTCGGTCATCGGAGCGCACCTTTCTGTACGACGACGGCCGGATGAGGGTGTTGTCGCCCGACTCTATCGCCGAGCCCGCAAAATGAGCAGGGGCCCCCACGGATGAGCGCGGCGGAGACCTGCGACGATAGGGGGCGTGGCAGGCACGAACGGTAAGCAGAAGACGGCGCGGGACATGATCCTCTCGATGGGGGTCATCGTCCTCGTGGCGGGCGTCATATACCTCTTCATCCCCCACGACGACAGCCCGCCCGACTTCAAGCGCGTCGACTACCGGGTCGAGCTGCTCACGGCCCGCCGCGCCGCCCCGTACCCCATCGCCGCGCCCCAGGGACTGCCCGACACCTGGAAGGCCACCTCCGTCCGCTACCAGGCCGACGAGTTCGACACCTGGCACCTCGGTTTCCACGACCCCGAAGGGGAGTACGTGGCGGTCGAGCAGTCCACTCAGCGGCGGCCCGTCTTCCTCGACGAGGCCACGCAGGGCGCGCGGGAGACCGGGAAGACGGAGAAGATCGACGGCCGGACGTGGACCCGCTGGGAGGGCGGCCGGTACGACGCGCTGGTCCTGGAGGGCACCGACGGCTCGACCACGGTCGTCACGGGCACCGCGTCGTTCGCGCAGCTGACGAAGATGGCGGGGGCGCTGGAGACGAAGTGACCGCGCGCGAGGACCGCGCACGAGGAAGGCCCCCGGCGAATTCGCCGGGGGCCTTCCTCGTGTCCGTGGCTCGGACGATGTCCGTGGCTCAGACGGTCGTGACGACCTGGTCGAACTCCAGGCGCGGGGAGCGCGGGTACCAGGCGTCCGGGCCCGGGCGGCCGATGTTGACGACCATCAGCGGGGTGTGGTCGTCGTCCAGGAACTCCTTGCGCACGCCCTCGAAGTCGAAGCCGGTCATCGGGCCGGCGGCCAGACCGGCGGCGCGGACGCCGACGATGAAGTACGCGGCCTGCAGGGCGGCGTTCAGCGCGGCGGCGCTCTCGCGGGCCGGGCGCTCGGCGAAGAAGGCGTCCTTGGCCTGCGGGAAGGCCGGGAACAGGTGCGGCAGCTCCTCGTGGAACTCGTTGTCCGCGGAGAGGATCGCGACCAGCGGGGCGGCGGCCGTCTTGGGCTGGTTGCCCTCGGCCATGTGCTGCACCAGGCGCTCACGGGCCTCGGGGGAGCGGACCAGGGTGATGCGCAGGGGGGTCTGGTTGAAGGCGGTCGGGCCGTACTTGACCAGGTCGTAGATCGCCTGCACCTGCTCGTCCGTCACCGGCTCGTCGGTGAAGGTGTTGGCGGTGCGGGCCTCGCGGAACAGGAGGTCCTGGGCTGCGGGGTCAAGAACGAGAGACATGAACGGAACCTTCTCGGGGTGTACGTCGGGTCCGGGGTGCCGGACCGGCTGACGTCTTCGACCGTACGGCAATGAAGTTCAACGTTCAACCATATCCAGGGTGTGGTGATTCACCTCACAGTGAGTCACCCATGGTCCCGTGGTTCCGGCGGAGCTACTCCGCGTCCTCGTCCTCCGCGGCCTCCTCCGCCAGCGCCGCGTCCAGCCGCGCCCGCGCCCCGTCCAGCCAGCGCCGGCACACCTTGGCCAGCTCCTCGCCCCGCTCCCAGAGCGCGAGCGACTCCTCCAGCGTCGTACCGCCCGCCTCCAGACGGCGGACGACCTCGATCAGCTCGTCCCGCGCCTGCTCGTACCCGAGCGCCTCGGCCGTGCCCGGCGTCTCTTCCACCTCGCTGGTCATCCACCCACCCTATGTGTCCACTCGTACGGAGAACTCACCCTCGGAGACCCGCGCGCGCAGGGCCTCGCCGGCCGCCACCTCGCCCGGGTCGCGGACGGCGTGCCCGTCCGCCTTCTGCAACACGGCGTACCCGCGCTTCAGGGTCGCGGCGGGGGAGAGGGCCACCACGCGCGCGTGCGTGTGCGTCAGCTCCGAGTCGGCCCGGTCCAGCTGGTGCCGCAGGCAGCGCCGGCCCCGGTCGAGCAGGTCCGCCACGTGGTCGGCGCGTTCGTCGATCATCCGGTGCGGATCCTCTATCGACGGCCGCGCGAGCGCGTGGGCCAGCCCCCGCTCCTCACGCTCCACCAGCGCCGCCACGCACCGCCGCGCCCGGTCCCGCAGCAGCCGCACCCGCTCGTACTCCTCGCCGACGTCCGGTACGACCTTCTTGGCGGCGTCGGTCGGGGTGGAGGCGCGCAGGTCGGCGACGTGATCGAGGAGCGGATTGTCGGGCTCGTGGCCGATCGCGGACACCACGGGCGTACGGCACTGCGCCACCGTCCGGATCAGCTGCTCGTCGGAGAACGGCAGCAGGTCCTCCACGCTGCCGCCGCCCCGGGCGACGATGATCACGTCGACGTCGTCGATCGCGTCCAGCTCCTTCACGGCCTGCACGACCTGTGGCACGGCGTGCACGCCCTGCACGGCGACGTTGCGCACCTCGAAGCGGACGGCGGGCCAGCGGTGCCGGGCGTTCTCCAGCACGTCCCGCTCCGCGGCCGAGGCCCGCCCGCAGACCAGCCCGACCAGCTGCGGCAGGAACGGCAGCGGCTTCTTGCGCTCCGGCGCGAACAGGCCCTCCCGCGCGAGGGCCTTCTTCAGCTGCTCCAGCCGCGCGAGCAGCTCCCCGACCCCGACGGGCCGTATCTCGGCGGCCCGCAACGACAACTGGCCGCGCGGGGCGTACCACTCGGGCTTCGCGAGGACGACGACCCGGGCGCCCTCGCTGACCACGTCCGCGACGGCGTCGAACACCTGCCGGTAGCAGGTCACGCTGACGGAGATGTCGTACGACGGGTCCCGCAGCGTCAGGAACACCACACCCGCGCCCGGCCGCCGCGACAACTGCGTGATCTGCCCCTCGACCCACACCGCCCCGAGCCGGTCGATCCACCCCCCGATGAGCCGCGACACCTCACCGACGGGCAGCGGGGATTCCGCAGACGTGTTCACAGCCATGCCCGCGAGCGTAGTGGCCACCACCGACAAACCCGATCAGCCGGCCATCAGCCGGCCATGGGGGGCAGTGCGGCCCGGCGTCGCTCCTGGACCATCAGGACCACCACTCCGGCCGCCAGCCACGCCGCGCCGGCCGTCCGGGCCGTGCTCGACGCCTCGGCGATCACGGCGACGGTGATCGCCGCTCCCGCCACCGGCACCAGCACGTGCCGCCACCAGATCACCGGCCCGCCCCGCCGCCGCACCGCGAACCAGCCGATCACGCTCGCGTGCAGCAGCGTGAACGCGGTCAGCGCGCCGATGGCGACCACCGACACCAGCTGGTCCATCCCGTCGTCTCGGCGCGCCGCCCACACCGCCGCCGTCAGCGTCACGACCGCCGCGCACAGCAGCGCCACCCTCGGCACCCCCGCGTGCGTCCGCGCCAGCACCCGCGGCAGCCGCCGCTCCCGGCCCATCGCGAACAGCAACCGGGCCGCCGCGGCCTGCCCGGCCAGCGCGGCGAACGCGGCACCGACCGCCTTGCTCACCGCCACCAGGTCGTGCAGCCAGGTGCCCACCGAGGCGTCCACGGTGTCGTAGAACGCCGATCCCTGCCGCCCCGGCTCCGCCGCGAGCCGTGCCGACGACACCGGCTCCAGCAACGCCACCAGGTACGTCTGCGCCACGAACAGCACCCCCGCCAGCGCCAGGCAGAACAGCAGCGCCCGCGCGATCCGCGCCGACCCGCCGGTGACCTCCTCCGCGAACGTGGCGATCGCGTCGAACCCCAGGTACGACAGCACCGCGACCGACACCGCCCCGAGCACCGCCGACAGCGCGAACGCGCCCTGCGTGCCGTCCCCCGACAGCGGCGACAGCCAGCCCCGCTCGGCGCCGTCCCGCGCCAGCACCACGAGCGCCGCCCCGACGAAGACGACCAGGACCACGACCTCCAGCACCAGCACCACGAAACCCACCCGGGCCGCGGCCCGTACGCCCCACAGGTTCAGCAGCGTCGTCACGACCACCGCGAGAACCGACCACACCCACCGCGACACCTCGGGGACCAGCGCGTTCATGGCGACCCCGCAGAACAGGTACGCCACCGCCGGGATCAGGACGTAGTCGAGCATCGCCATCCAGCCCGCCACGAACCCGGCCTCTTTCCCGAGCCCCACGCGCGCGTAGGCGAACACCGAACCCGCCTGCGGAGCCACCCGCACCATCTGGGCGTAGCTGAACGCGGTGAACGCCATCGCGACCGTGGCGACGAGGTACACCAATGCCACCGCCCCGTGCGACGTGGCGTCCAGCGTGCCGAACACGCCGACCGGGGCCATCGGAGCGATGAACAGCAGCCCGTAGACGACCAGGTCCCGGAAGCCCAGACCGCGCCGCAGGGCCTGTTCCCTACCGGTCGCGGGGGCCTCCGTCCCGGTCTCGGCCATCGTCCCTCCGCCGTCCGTGCCCGTCACTCACGTCACGCCCTGTCAGTCTTCCCAGGGACTCCACAGCGGCGCGATCTTTGACCCGCCGAACGCGGCCTTACGATGGGACGCATGTCTGCTTCGCCTGGCCGCCGTGTCCTGCTCGCCGCCCCCCGTGGCTACTGCGCGGGTGTGGACCGCGCCGTGATCGCCGTCGAGAAAGCCCTGGAGCAGTACGGCGCTCCGGTCTACGTCCGCCACGAGATCGTCCACAACAAGTACGTCGTGCAGACCCTGGAGAAGAAGGGCGCGATCTTCGTCGAGCAGACGGAAGAGGTCCCTCCGGGCAACATCGTCATGTTCTCGGCGCACGGCGTGGCACCCGTCGTCCACGAGGAGGCCGAGCGCGGCCGCCTCGCCACCATCGACGCCACCTGCCCGCTGGTCACCAAGGTCCACAAGGAAGCCGTCCGCTTCGCGAGCGACGACTACGACATCCTCCTGATCGGCCACGAGGGCCACGAGGAGGTCATCGGCACCTCCGGTGAGGCCCCCGACCACATCCAGCTCGTCGACGGCCCCGGCGACGTCGAGAAGGTCGAGGTCCGCGACCCGTCCAAGGTCGTCTGGCTCTCCCAGACCACGCTGTCCGTCGACGAGACCATGGAGACCGTCGACGCCCTGAAGGAGAAGTTCCCGCAGCTCATCTCCCCGCCCAGCGACGACATCTGCTACGCCACGCAGAACCGCCAGCTGGCCGTGAAGCAGATGGGCGCCGAGTCGGACCTGGTGATCGTGGTCGGCTCCCGCAACTCCTCGAACTCCAAGCGGCTCGTGGAGGTCGCCAAGATCGCGGGTGCCCGCGCCGCCTACCTCGTGGACTTCGCGGACGAGATCGACGAGGCCTGGCTGGAGGGCGTGACCACGGTCGGCGTCACCTCGGGCGCCTCCGTCCCGGAGGTCCTGGTCGAGCAGGTCCTGGAGTGGCTCTCGCAGCGCGGCTTCGAGGACGTCGAGATCGTCAAGGCCGCCGAGGAGTCCATCACGTTCTCCCTGCCCAAGGAGCTCCGCCGCGACCTGCGCGAGGAGGCGGCGGCGCTGGTCGCCGAGCGCGGCGGGGCTGGGACCGGTGAAGATTCCGCGAAGTGACCGTACGGGCCGGGCGGCGACCGCCGTCCGGCCTGTGACTGTCAGTCGTTCGTCGTAACGTAGGGCCATGCAGATCTTCGGTGTGGACATCGGCGGTTCCGGGATCAAGGGTGCCCCGGTGGACCTGGACAAGGGCGACCTGGCGCGGGAGCGCCACAAGGTCCTCACCCCGCACCCGGCCACGCCCGACGGGGTGGCCGACGGCGTCAAGCAGGTCGTCGACCACTTCGGCTGGACGGGACCGGTCGGGATCACGTTCCCGGGCGTGGTCACCGACGGAGCCACGATCCGCACGGCGGCGAACGTCGACGACAGCTGGATCGACACCGACGCCCGCGCGCTGCTCGGCGAGCGGCTGGGCGGCCTGCCGGTGACGGTGGTGAACGACGCGGACGCGGCGGGCGTCGCCGAGATGCACTTCGGCGCCGGCCGCGACCGCCGGGGCACGGTCATCCTGCTGACGTTCGGCACGGGCATCGGCAGCGCGGTCTTCGTCGACGGCGTCCTGGTCCCCAACACCGAGCTGGGCCACCTGGAGCTGGAGGGGCACGACGCGGAGAAGCGCGCCTCCAGCAAGGCCCGCGAGGACCACGACATGACGTGGGAGCACTGGGCGGTGCACCGCGTGCGCACGTACCTCGCCCATGTCGAGATGCTGTTCTCGCCGGACCTGTTCATCATCGGCGGCGGCGTCAGCCGCAAGTCCCACAAGTTCCTGCCCTACATCGAGGGCATCAAGGCGGAGATCGTCCCGGCGCAGCTGCAGAACAACGCGGGCATCGTGGGCGCGGCGATGCGGGCGGCCGGGCACTAACCGGCCGGGTACTAACCGGGTGGGCACTGACCGGGTGGGCGTCGCCGTCACACCGGCGGACGGGCCCCGGCCGTCCGCCGCCGGTGCACCAGCCTGATCCGCCGGACGATCACGATCAGTCCGGCGATCAGGGTCCCGCCGTACAGCCACCCGGCCTGCGTGGCGAGGGCCGTCACCAGCCCCATCAGCCTGCCGCCGGTCCCTCCGTCGCCCTCCGCCAGCGGCAGCAGCCCCACGGCGAACGCGATCGGCACGACCACGGGCGCCGTCATCAGGTCCCCCCGGCGCACCCAGAGGGCGGTCAGCACGCACACCGGCAGGAACAGCACGCCGTACGCCGTCAGCGACGCCCCGAACAGCGCGGCGCACAGCGCGCCCAGCAGGAACATCACCACCGCGCAGAACAGACCGCTGCCCAGCCCGGTCAGCCGCGGGTTCGGCAGCCGCCCGGCGGCGGGCGCCGGCGCGGGCGCGGGCCGCCGCACCGGCGCCGGACGGCGCTGCGCCCCCGGCGGCCGGGCCGTGCGCGCGGGTGCGCCGCCCGCCCCCCGTTTCGCCTGGGGCGGCAGGGGCGGCCTCGGCCGGTCACGTCGCGGTGCGTACTGAGCAGGTCGCGTCCTGTATTGCTCCACCGCACCAACTTAGGTCGTTCAATATGCCGAATGGCCCGTCAGACACGCCGGGGGCCGAGGCTTGGCCAAGCGTTCGATACGCCTCCCGGGGCCGTTCCGGGTACGCCGTAGACTGGTGGATCGGCCGGTCCCCTGGCCTCCTGGCCCTCTCCACTCACGGGAAGTCGCAACGTGTCGCTCACGATCGGAATCGTCGGTCTGCCGAATGTCGGCAAGTCGACCCTGTTCAACGCCCTGACCAAGAACGACGTGCTGGCGGCCAACTACCCGTTCGCCACGATCGAGCCCAACGTCGGTGTCGTCGGCGTGCCCGACCCGCGCCTGACGAAACTGGCCGAGATCTTCTCCTCACAGCGGGTCCTCCCGGCCACGGTCGACTTCGTCGACATCGCCGGTATCGTGCGGGGCGCGTCCGAGGGCGAGGGCCTGGGCAACAAGTTCCTCGCCAACATCCGCGAGTCCGACGCGATCTGCCAGGTCATCCGCGCCTTCAAGGACGAGAACGTCGTGCACGTCGACGGCAAGGTCTCGCCCAAGGACGACATCGAGACGATCAACACCGAGCTGATCCTCGCGGACCTCCAGACGATCGAGAAGGTCCTGCCGCGCCTCCAGAAGGAGTCGCGGATCAAGAAGGACATCGCGCCGAAGGTGAAGGCCGTCGAGGAGGCCAAGGAGATCCTGGAGAAGGGCGACACCCTCTTCGCGCACGGCATCGTCCAGGGCACCGAGCGCAACGAGCTCCTGCACGACCTGCACCTGCTGACCACCAAGCCGTTCCTCTACGTCTTCAACGTCGACGAGGACGAGCTGGTCGACGAGGACTTCAAGAACGAGCAGCGCGCCCTGGTCGCCCCCGCCGAGGCGATCTTCCTCAACGCCAAGCTGGAGGCGGACCTCGCCGAGCTCGACGAGGACGAGGCCCTGGAGCTCCTGCAGTCCGTCGGCCAGGAGGAGCCCGGCCTCGCCACCCTCGCCCACGTCGGCTTCCGCACCCTCGGCCTGCAGACCTACCTGACGGCCGGCCCCAAGGAATCCCGCGCCTGGACCATCAAGAAGGGCGCCACCGCCCCCGAGGCCGCCGGCGTCATCCACACGGATTTCCAGAAGGGCTTCATCAAGGCGGAGGTCATCTCCTTCGACGACCTGGTCGAGACGGGGTCGGTGGCGGAGGCCCGCGCGAAGGGGAAGGCGCGGATGGAGGGCAAGGAGTACGTGATGCAGGACGGGGACGTGGTGGAGTTCCGCTTCAACGTCTAACCGGTGACTTGACGCCACTTCGTTGATCTGGCAAACGGGCAGGTCAAAGGGGTCTGACTCTTCCGAGTCAGGCCCCTTGATTTTTTACTGTGCTGGACTCGTATTGGATGCCGACGGAACGCGCGGGCGTCACGAGCGTGCGTGCCGTGCGGCGGAGGCTGTAGCCCTGGCTGCCGGACCTGCGGCCGGCCTGGTGTGCACACCCGGTGAGTTGAGCACCGGGTCGCTCTCCACGGAGCACTCACATGCGCGAGCGGTGTCCAACTGCTGCACAGGTCAGCAAGTTATGTCTAGTGCATGCCAATAGGATTTTCGACACTATTGACCGTCGCGCCGGATCGTCACATGATCGCCACAGTGTGTTGTTAAGGAAAAATTAAGGGGCGGGTGGGGCGGGCGTGTTCACGCGAAGACGGCGGCACGGCTGGCGGCATGCGGCGGGTAGCGGTGCGGTGGCCGTTGCGTTACTTGGGGGAGCGCTCCCCGGAGTCGCGGTGGCGGGCGTTCCTGTCGCGGTGGCGGAAGGCCAAGCCGCCGCCGGAGCTGGAAAGACTGCGGAGTCGGTGGCAAGTGCCCTGGCAGCCGAGTCTGGTGAGCGAGTAGCCGTGGAAGGGGCGACGACCGAGTCCTCTCGGGTCTTCGCCAACCCGGACGGCACCTTCACGCAGGAGATGAACGCGGCTCCGATTCGAGCGCGCAAGGACGACGGTGCATGGGCCGCCATCGACACCACTCTCGTGCGCGACGCTGACGGCGAGATCCGGGCCAAGAACACGACGGCTGACGTCACCTTCGCGGGCGGGGGCAACGGTGATGGCCTGGTCAGGCTGGAGGACGAGGGCCACTCGCTGAAGCTCGGCTGGCCGACCGCACTCCCTGAGCCTGAACTCAAGGGTGCCACTGCCACCTACCCTGACGTCTTTCGAGACGTCGATCTGCAATTGACCGCTCTGAGCACCGGTTACACCTCGGTCCTCGTGGTCAAGACTGCGGAGGCCGCGGATAACCCGGCGCTCGCGAGCATCAAGATGACTGCCTCCGGCGATGACCTGGACATCGCCCCTACGGCCGACGGCGGCTTCGTCGCCAGGGACCAGGACGGCACCCCTGTGTTCGAGAGTCCGGCCGGACGGATGTGGGACTCAGCCGGCGACAGCCCGACCAGCACACCCGCCGAAGTGACCCCAGGGGTCAGCACGCAACTCGCACGCACGGCACCGGCAACCGGCACGAGGACAGCGGAAGAAGCGGAGCCCGGGGAAACAGCCCCTCTCCCCGAGGCCAAGGGTGAACCTTCACCTTCAGAGGGTCCTGGCAGCGGTGACGCGACGGCCGAACTCCCGCTCAAGGTGACGGACACGAGCCTGGAGATCACGCCGGATCCGGTCCTACTGCGCGGCGAGGACACCGTCTTCCCGCTCTACATCGACCCGCCGACCAAGGGCATAGCGCTGGGTGACTGGACTGCTCTGGCTTCGAACGGGACCAAGTACTGGGAGTTCGACGGGGACAAGGGAGTGGGGCGCTGCTCGAACTACGGCGGCTACCTGTGCTCCAACAGCCCGTACACCCAGCGCATGTACTTCGAGTACCCGCTGTCGTCGATACACGGCAAGAAGGTTCTGGACGCGACGATGGAGGTGTACCAGGAGTGGACGTTCACCTGTGAGCCGCGCTGGTACGACCTGAGCCGTGTGGACAAAGGCATCTCCTCCAGCACCACCTGGTCGTCCCGCCCCAACGCGGTGGACCTGATGGGTGACCGGGAAGTGGCCTACGGCCGGGGCGGCTTGTGCACTCCGCCGCAGCCGGCGAATTGGGTGCGCTTCAGCGACAACGTGGGGGACGAGAGCAACGAGAACCTCACCACCACCCTCGCGTCCTACGCCTCGAAGAAGGCATCGCAGATCACCTTCTCCCTGGCGGCGCACGACGAGTCGAACGCGGCGGCCTGGGCGCGGTTCCGCAACGACGCCAAGCTGTCGGTGACGTACGTTTCTTACCCGTCCAAGCCGACTTCGTACGGTGTTCAGCAGGGCACCACCGGGCGGGCCTGCAACGCATCGACGCAGTCCTTCGCCACCAGCGACACCACCCCGAAGATGCTTGCCGCGGTGCAATCGGCCGACGGCTCCAACTCCCAGCTGCGTGCCGCGTTCGAGGTGTGGAAGGCGGACGGATCCAGCCGCGCCTGGTCCGCCGCCTCACCGGACAGCACCTGGGTGGCCGACAACGCCCCCCGCACCGCGACGTCCAGCACGCTCCCGGCTCAGACGGACTACCGGATGCGGGTCAAGACGCAGGCGCACTACAAGACCGACCGTGGCGCCACCGGGGTCCTGGACTCTTCCTGGTCGTCCTGGTGCTACTTCCGGATCGACACCGACTCGCCCCCTCCTCCGGTGGTGAGCAGCGCGGACGGCATCTACAAGCCCGCTGAGACCGACCCCGCGGCGGGCGGCGTGGGCACGCCGGGCAAGTTCACCTTCACCCCCGGAGATGCCAACCCCACCACAGCCGGCATCCAGTCGGACGTGGTCACCTACAAGTTCAAGCTGAACAGCGGCGCGATGTCCCCGCCGATCCCCGTCGCCAAGGGCGCGGCCACCACCCAGACGATCACGCCGAACCAGGCCGGTGAGAACACCATCCAGGTCTGGGGCTTCGATGCCGCTGGGCACAGCTCGCTTACCGGCTACTACAGCTTCCTGGTGAAGGGCGCAGAGAAGCCCTCGGGCATCTGGCACCTGGACAGTTCCCTCACCGACGCCACCACGGCCACCCCGCATCCGCTGACCTCCTCGGGTGCCACCTGGGACTCCCTGTCCCGCAGCGGATCCGCCGCAGCGAAGTTCAACGGCACCACTGCCTACCTCTCCACTTCTGGTGCGGTGCTGGACACCACCAAGTCCTTCACTGTGTCGGCCTGGGCACGCCTGGAGAAGAAGGACGTCAACTACACCGTCCTGTCGCAGGCGGGAACGAACGCCTCCGGATTCCAGCTGTACTACTCCACCGCCTACAACGCCTGGATCTTCAACCGCCACCAGACCGACGTCACCAGTCCGACGATCGTGCGGTCGATCGGCACCAAACCACCCGTCTTGAAGGCATGGACACACCTGGCGGGCGTCTACGACGCCGCCGCGCAGAACCTGCAGCTCTACGTCAACGGCATCGCGCAGGGCAAGCCGGTACCGTTCACCGCCACACCCTGGAAAGCGTCCGGTGGTCTGCAGGTCGGACGGTTGTGGGACGACGCCGCAGGCAAAGAGAACTTCGCTGGGACCATCGACGAGGTGAAGGTGTGGTCCCGGGCGCTCGCGGACACCGAGGTCGCCCACGAGGCGTGGCTGGAGGACGAGGATCTCAGCGACGGCACCGCCGGCGATCCGGTCCCGGCGCTGGTCGCCAAGTGGGACGCCACGGACATGGCCAACGCGACCGGTACCACGGTCAAGGACACCAGCGGTTTCGGCCGTAACCTCACCCTCAACGGGGCCGCGCTCACCCACATCACCACCGGTGATCCGGAGATCGGCGAAGAGGTCACGACCACGCAGACGATGTCCCTGAACGGGATCAGCGCGTATGCCACTGCCACCGGCCCGGTCGTCGACGACTCCGGTTCGTTCACCGCGACCGCCTGGGTCAC
Source organism: Streptomyces olindensis (assembly GCF_040645895.1). Lineage (NCBI taxonomy): Bacteria > Bacillati > Actinomycetota > Actinomycetes > Kitasatosporales > Streptomycetaceae > Streptomyces > Streptomyces olindensis. The sequence continues at coordinate 30,675 of NZ_JBEYZD010000048.1, forward strand.
GCTGGACCCGGCCAAGTTCGCCGACATCAGCAAGTCCTACGCGGTGCAGGTGTTCGGGCAGTCCGGGACAAGCCAATCGTCCTGGGGTGTCTGGTACGAGCAGCCCTCCGGCAGCACGCAGGGGCGATGGACGTTCGGCCGACCCGACAAGGACGGCACCGGGGCGGCCTGGACCGAAAACGAGTCCACCGCATTCACCACGGCCCAACTGGGCGTACCGGTCATGCTGACGGTCGTCTACGACGCCCAGGCCGCAGCGGACCCCGACGACACCTCCCAACTCGGCGCGCTCAAGCTCTATGTAGACAGCGCACAGATGGGCGACGAGGACGGCGTTCCGTACTACGCCCCGTGGCAGGGCAGCGGAGCCTTCGAGATCGGCCGGGCGAAGATCAACGGCACTGCTGCCCGTTACTTCCCCGGAATGATCGACAGCGTGCGCGTTTGGGCCGGAGCCACCTCAGCCGACGTGATCGCCAACCGGCGCAACACCGAGCAGCAGTAGGAGTGAGGTAGGGCGGGCATCCCCGCCCTACCTCACTCCTCCTCTCCTCCGCCAGCTTCGGTGCTCGAACGGGCGCGCGTCCCAGCGCGGACGCCCCGCGAGATTAGGCATCTGGGCAGCGAGGCCGCTGCCAGGCGCATCCTTTTCTATTCCTTTTCCTAGAACCGGGAAGTCACCGTGTCCTCAAGACCCTTCCGCAAGCGGTTGCCAGGGGCGGTCGTACGCCGCTGGCTTGGCCGCGGCGCGGTCGTCGCCTCCCTCTCTCTGCTGCCCCAGGTCGTGGTTCCCTCGGGATACGACTTCGCTGCGCAGGCCCAGTCCGTGGCTGCTCGCAAGAAGCTCGAGGACCGGCCTGAGGCGAAGATCGACAAGGTAGGGGTGCTCAGGCCCGGCACGTCCAAAGCTCCGAAGGACAAGTCCGCCTCGGCGTCCCGCAAGACCCGCGAGAGGCTGAAGGAGGCTGCCTGGCCGAAGTCCGGGAAAGCAACCGCCGAGGTCACGGTGAGCTCCGAGGCCACTGTCACTGTCGGCGGGCTCGGAATGGAGCTGACGCAGGAGCCCGTCGCAACGACAGCCAAGTCCGCGAAGGCCGGGGCAAAGAGGAAGGCGACGGGGCCGGCGGAGAAGGTGGCGCTTCGCGTCCACTCCCGGGCAGCCGCGAAGAAGGCGGGCGTCAACGGCGTCCTGCTCACTGTCGACCCGTCGCACACCGAATCCAGGAAGGGGGCGGAGGACACCGACGGGCTCCGGGTCTCCCTGGACTACTCATCGTTCTCCGACGTCTACGGCGGAAACTTCGGCCCCCGCCTGAGCCTCGTGAAGCTCCCGGCGTGTGCGCTGACCACGCCGGAGAAGAAGTCCTGCCGCACCCAGACCCCCGTGGCCGGCACGGACAACGACGCCCAGTCCCAGACCCTGACCGGCACTGTGCCCGCCCGCAGCCTCAAGGCCGGCACGCCGATGCTGCTGGCCGCCGCGGCCGACAGCTCGGGTGGCGGGGGCGACTACAGCGCCACTCCGCTGTCCCCGACGGCGACTTGGGAGGCCGGCGGCAGCACGGGTGACTTCACCTGGAACTACCCCCTGCGAGTCCCCCCGGCCACGGCCGGTCCCTCGCCGAACCTGTCCATCTCCTACAACTCCGCATCCGTGGACGGCCGTACGGCCGGGGAGAACAACCAGACCTCGTTGATCGGTGAGGGTTTCTCGATCACCGAGTCCTACATCGAGCGCAAGTACAGCTCCTGCAAGGACGACGGCCAGTCCGGTAAGGGCGACCTGTGCTGGAAGTACGCCAACGCCACCCTGGTCCTCAACGGCAAGGCCGTCGAGCTGGTCAACGCCTGCGCCGACAAGTCGGCCTGTGACACCGCAGCCCTGTCCGAGGCATCCGGCGGCTCGTGGAAGGTGAAGAACGAAGACGGCACGCGCATCGAGCACCTCACCGGAGCCAGCGGCAACGGCGACAACAACGGCGAGTACTGGAAGGTGACCGACGCCTCCGGCACCCAGTACTACTTCGGCAAGCACCGGATGCCCGGCTGGAGCGACAAGGGCACCACCGACACCGCCGACGATGACCCGTCCACCTACTCCACCTGGGCCGTCCCCGTCTTCGGCGACGACTCCGGCGAGCCCTGCCACAAATCCAGCGGCTTCACCGACTCCTCCTGCAATCAGGCATGGCGCTGGAACCTCGACTACGTCGTGGACACCCACGACAACGCCAGCACCTACTGGTACAGCAAGGAGACCAACTACTACTCCAAGAACGCCGACACCACGGTCAACGGCACCGGCTACACCCGCGGCGGCTATCTCAACCGCATCGACTACGGTCTGCGCAGCGACCTGATCTACTCCAAGCCCGCCGCCCAGCAGGTCCGCTTCACATACGGCCAGCGCTGCATCGTCACCAATGGCTGCTCCAGCCTCACCGAGGACACCAAAGCCAACTGGCCCGACGTGCCCTACGACATGATCTGCGCGGCCAGCACCAAGTGCACCACCCAGATCGGTCCTTCCTTCTTCACCCGCCAGCGCCTCGTCGACATCACCACCTCGGTGTGGACCGGCACCGGCACCACCCGGCGGGACGTCGACACCTGGCATCTGTCCCACGACTTCCCCGACACCGGCGATGCCTCCTCGCCGAGCCTGTGGCTGAAGTCCATCCAGAACACCGGCAAGGCCAACACCACCACGGCCGCAATGCCGCCCGTCGTCTTCGGCGGCATCCAGATGCCGAACCATGTCGAAGGCAGCGGCCAGGACAACCTGCGCTACATCAAGTGGCGCGTGCGCACCATCAAGTCCGAGACCGGCTCGACCCTCACCGTCAACTACTCCGACCCTGACTGCATCTGGGGCAGCAGCATGCCCTCGGCGGTCGACAAGAACACACGGCGCTGCTTCCCTGTGAAGTGGTCCCAGTCCGGGACCACCCCGGTCACCGACTGGTTCCACAAGTACGTGGTCACGTCCGTTCTCCAGGACGACCCCTACGGTCACAGTGACACCGGCGAGACCTACTACGACTACCAGGGTGGCGCCGGCTGGGCCTACTCAGACGATGAGGGCCTGACCAAATCGTCCAACCGCACCTGGTCGCAGTGGCGCGGCTACGGCAAGGTCGTGACGACTTCGGGCAACTCGGAGGGCCCGCGCTCCAAGAAGTCGACGCTCTTCATGCGCGGCCTGAACGGAGAGAAGGAACTCGACGGCACGGCCCGCGTGGAGAAGGTGACCGACTCCACCGGCACCGCCATCGACGACTCCCGCCAGTACGCCGGCTTCGTCCGCGAGACCATCGCCTACAACGGCGCCGAGGAACTCAGCGGCACCATCAACACCCCCTGGTCTCACAAGACCGGAAGTCATACCTACGGCTGGGGTACCACCGAGGCGTGGATCGTCCAGGCCGGTGAGACAACCACCCGCACCAAGATCTCCACCGGCACCCGCACGGTCAAGCAGAAGACCACGTACGACACCACGTACGGCATGCCGATCACCGTTGAGGACAGCGGTGACGCCGCCAAGACCGGTGACGAGTCGTGTGTGCGGACCAGCTACGCCCGCAACACCTCGGCATGGCTGGTGGACAAGGTCTCGCGCACCGAGACCTACTCGGTGCCATGCGCGACCATCCCGTCGATCCCCGCCGACGTCGTCTCCGACATCACCACGGCCTACGACGCCAAGACGGTCGGCGCGGCGCCCACCAAGGGTGACATCACCGCCACATACCGAGTCGCCAGCTACGACGCGGCGGACAAAACTCCCGTCTACCAGCAGGTCTCCAGCTCTACGTTCGACAAGCTGGGGCGCCCGGTCACCGAAACCAACGCCCTCAACCGCACGGTCAAGACAAGCTATGTGCCCGACGACACCGGCTACGGACCGCTGACGTCCAAGACCACGACCGACCCCAAGCTCTTCACCGCCACCACCGAGGTGGACCCGGCCTGGGGAGCGGCCTCCAAGACCACCGACGCCAACGGCAACGTGACTGAGTGGTCCTTCGACGCGCTCGGCCGCCTGAAGTCGGTCTGGAAACCGGACCGCTCGCGCACGCTCGATGACGCGGCCAGCATCGTCTACGCCTACAGCATCAACAACGACAAGGAAACCTGGGTCCGCACCGACGCACTCAAGGCAGACGGCAAGACCTACAACAGCTCATACGAAATCTTCGACAGCCTTCTGCGGTCCCGCCAGAAGCAGGTCCCCGCGCCGAACGGCGGTCGGGTGATCTCCGAGACGCTCTATGACGACCGCGGCCTGGCGTACATCTCCAACGGCCAGGTTCACGACGACAGCGCCCCCTCGGGCACCCTTGCCAACACCTACACCGGTTCGGTCCCCGCCTCCACGGAGACGGTATTCGACGCCGCCGGCCGCGCCACCGACTCGGTCTTCCGCGTCTACGGGCAGGAGAAGTGGCGCACCAAGACCGACGCACAGGGCGACCGCACGGCCGTGACTGCCGCAGCAGGCGGCACCGGCACCCTCACGATCGTCGACGCCCGAGGCCGGGTCACTGAGCGACGCGAGTACGGCGGCCCGGCCCCGACCGGCACCGACTACACCCGAACCCTGTATGAGTACACCCCCGGCGGCCAAATCAAGAAGATGACCGGTCCGGACGGAGCGGTCTGGACCTACGGCTACGACCTACGCGGCCGCAAGACCACTTCCACTGATCCCGACAAGGGCAGCATCACCACCACCTACAACGACGCTGACCAGCCGCTGACGGCCACCACGACCCTCGACGACGTCTCCCGCACCCTGATCAACGACTACGACGAACTCGGCCGACCGATAGGCACCTGGGACGGGACAAAGGACAACGCCCACCAACTCACAAAGTTCACCTACGACTCCCTGGCCAAGGGACAGCCCACCGCGGCAATCAGATATGTCGGCGGCACCACTGGCAAGATCTACTCCCAGTCCGTCACCGGCTACGACGCGCTCAACCGCCCCAAAGGCACCAAGACCGTCATCGCCGCCACCGACCCCCTGGTCGCTGCCGGTGCGCCGCAGACCTTCATCACCTCCACCGCCTACAACATCGACGGCACTGTCCAGTCCACCTCGATGCCCGCGGTGGCCGGCCTGCCCGCCGAGACCGTCAAGAACACGTACAACAGCCTCGGGCTGCTCACCGGCACCGACGGCATGACCGACTACGTCCAGCACATCGGTTACTCGCCCTACGGTGAGATCGAGGAAACCCGCCTGGGCACCTCCACGGAAGCCAAGCAGCTCCAGGTTCTCAACCGCTATGAGGACGGCACTCGCCGCCTGGCCAACACCCACACCCTCGACCAGACCAACGTCGGCTACACCAGCGACGTCGACTACCTCTACGACGCCACCGGTAACGTCAAGTCGGTCACAGACAAGGCCAACGGCAAGGACACCCAATGCTTCGCATACGACGGCTATCGCCGCCTGACCGAAGCCTGGACCCCGTCCTCAAATGACTGCGCCACCGCCCGCTCTGCATCCGCTCTCGGAGGCCCGGCCCCGTACTGGACCAGCTGGACCTACAAGCCCGGCGGTCTGCGCGATACCCAGACCGAGCACAAGACCACAGGCGACACCAAGACCGTCTACGGCTACCCGGCCGTCAACGACTCTGGCACCGGCCAGCCCCACACCCTGACCTCCGTCACGGTGGGCAGCGGCAGCGCCAAGAACTACACCTACGACGAGCACGGCAACACCACCAGGCGCTACGGCCCTACCGGGACCGCGCAGAGCCTCACCTGGAACATCGAAGGAGAACTCACCCGCCTCACCGAAGGCGCCAAGACCACCGACTACCTCTACGACGCCAACGGCGAATTCCTCATCCGCCGCGGCCCCGACAAAACCGTCCTCTATCTGGCCGGTCAGGAACTGCACTACGACGCAGCCGCCGAGAAGTTCACCGCACAGCGCTACTACCCGGCCGGCGACGCCACCGCTGTCCGCACCGAGACCGGCCTGTCCTGGATGGTCGACGACCACCACGGCACCGCCTCCATGACGGTCGACGCGACCACTCAGGCGATTACCCGCCGCTACACCAAGCCCTTCGGCGAGGCCCGCGGCGTCGCACCATCGGCCTGGCCCGACGACAAGGGATTCCTCGGCAAACCCGCAGATGCTGACACGGGACTGACCCACATCGGCGCCCGCGAGTACGACCCGACGCTGGGGCGATTCCTCTCCGTCGACCCCGTCCTCGCCCCCGACGACCACGAGTCCCTCAACGGCTACGCATACGCCAACAACACCCCCGTCACGCTCTCCGATCCCACCGGACTCCGCCCCGATGGCATGTGCGGCGGATCCTCCAGCTCCTGCGGCGGAGGCACCGAAACCTGGACCTTGAACAGCAAGGGCGGTTGGGACTGGTCGTATACGAAGACGTACACCAAGAAGTTCACATATCAGACCGGGAACGGCGGTACCGGCACTGGCACCATGACCACCACCGTTCGCACGGAGGTGGGCCACAAATCTGTGCGGATCGTGTTCAAAAAGGGCCCCGAACCGAAGCCCGCGAAAAAGGACGGGCAGTGCAGGTCCTGCTGGGCCATGGGAACCAACCCGAATTACTCGCCAGGCGCCACCGACGACTGGATCGACCGACCCAAGCTTGAAACCTGGCAAAAGGTCGTGCTTGGCGCGATCTCGGTTGTGGCGGCCGGCGTGATCCTCGCTCCCGTGGCCATCGCCGTGGGACAGGGATGCCTGGCCGCAGCCCCAGTGTGCGCCGCGGAAATCGCGGAGGCAGCCACAGGCGGCGCATCTGGGGGGAGTGCGGTAGTGGGAGCCGGTGCGATCGCTGGCACAACCGGTCTCGCCCGTAGAACCACGAATACTGGTGCATTCTCCGAACTGCAGGTCCCGATGCAGAAGCGTGTAGTCAACGAAGTCGCTGGCAAAGCGGGTGTTGGACTCGATGGCGTCAAGGTCAAGATCAACCGTGACTCTGACTTGATCGGGCGGGGTCTGTACGGACACACCTCTCCGGATGGAACCATTACTCTTTACCCGGACGCGTTCTCTTCCACTGAGAACCTGGTCAAGACCCTTGGGCACGAGCGCATGCATGTCATGCAAACTCAGGTGTTCGGAAAGGCGTCGTCACTTGAGCAAGAAGCGGCCTGGGAGAAGGCTGCTTACGCGGCCGAAGAGCAGTTCTGGAACCTGTATAAAGGAAAGCTGGAGTGATGTCAGCTAGGCGGGACTGGTTGAGAGTGCTAGCCGCGGCGACAGATAGGGATGGCGATGTAAAGAGTATGTCGTGCCCGGACTGCGGGGCAAGCCAACTGGCGCTCCGCTATGTTGTCGATCCTGATACCAGGGTCGGATACGCGCTGCTGTGGTGCGACGCAAATTTGCACGGCATCACCGTATCTCGAGTGCACGCTCCTGAGGGAGCTTCGATTTTCCCAATCGGAGAGCCAGCTGCGGTGGAGGGAGTCCCGGACTTCTATCGGCATGAGTGAATTCCGTCGATGAGTGCTCGTGTTTCAATCTGTGCCTCAACGACTCGTGATGTAGCGGCCCACCTAGCGGTGGGTCGCTACCCGCATTTTCATGGCCACGCCGGCCTTCCAGGCCGCGTGACCGGACCTGTCCCCCGCACCTGTATCAGGCCCGATGGCTCAAGGCGAGAGCGACGTGCCGTCGTTGGCTTATGAGCCTGATGTGGTCTGTACGTGAGGCTCGCAGGCTTCGTGCTTATGCGGGCGCCGTCGGGTACATTTGGTGATCTTGGGTCTTTTCGTGCTAGCCGCGGCGCCCGTGCTGGATCGGTGCTGGATATTCGGGCATTTCCGCAGGTCAAATCCTTATGGAGGAGTTCCGCTTCAACGTGTGAGCGCCCGTGGAAGGGCTGGGCTCTGGCGAGCTCAGCCCTTCTGCGTTCCCGTGTTGACTCCTAGGCGCCCGTCGGCGGCGTCAGCTTGTCGAGATCCAGGCTGATCTCGAAGGGCACAGGACGCGTCAGAGTGCCTCGGAAAATGCCCGCGGGAGCATAGACGCCAGTCGGTTCGTCGAGTTCGTAGACGTGGACGACAGGGGCGCCGCCTTCGTCCTCGATGCACCAGTAATGCGGGATACCGGCCTCCGCGTACTTACGCAGCTTGACGGTGCGGTCCCGGTGCGCGGACTCGGGTGAGACGACCTCGATGACCAGTCGCACCTCGTCCGGCGCGAACCAGGTGCGGTCTCCGTCGTAGTCGGCTGTGGTGACCAGCAGATCCGGCTCGGGCCGGTTTCGCTCGTCGAGCTTTATGGTCATCTCGCGGCCGACCCTCACAACGCCGGGCGCCTGCTCCATAAGAGCGACGGTGAGCATGGTGACGAGGTGGCCGTGCCACCACCTCTGCGGCGACATCATGAAGACAAGCGCTCCGTCGATCAGCTCGGTGTGGCGGGGCGCCTCGGGAAGGCGGTCCAGGTCGTCCGCGAACCAGCCTTCCGCGCGCGGCGGGCGCATCCAGTCGGGCAGTGCGGTCATGGCTCAACCGTAGCGACTCCACGAGGACCGGGCCACGAGGCCGTCGACGGGAAGGCGGCGGCCCCGACCCATGGGCTCCGGTCGTGTGCAAAGCGCCGGGAACGTCCGTGGTACCGGTGTCGCGGTGGGAGGATCCGGGGAGGGCGGAAGAGGGGCGGGAGGCGTGGGGCGTGGTGAGAGGGACACCGTTGCGCGGGGAACGCGACTGTACGAAGCGGTGCGGGCACTGGTCGGTGATCACGGCAGGGCGGTCGAGGCGGTCCGGGCGGCGCTGAAGCCGATCCACGACGCGGCGGTGAAGCGGGAGCTCTACGCCATCCCTGTCGTCCGGCTGCAGGACGCCACCCAAGGGCGGCTGCGGTTGGCGAGCGTCGAGGAAAACGGGCTGCGCACAGTGGGCGGTGTCCTCGAAGCCGGTCCATACCGGTTGCGGCAGATTCCCGGTGTGGGGCAGCGCACCGCCGACCAGATGCTCGCCGCCGCCCGTCGGTTCTCCGAGGCCGTGCACGAGACCGTGGCCGTCCACATCGATGTCGACCGGCCGGAACCGAGCACCACCGCGCTCGTCACGGCCTTGCACGTACTGGTGGAGGCGGGGCCGGACGCTCGCCGGGCGGTCGACAAGGCCACCCTCCTGTCGAAACGGCTCGGTCCTCTGCTGGACGATGCCAGACCTGCGGCCGGGCGGTTCCGGATGCTGCTGGCGGGCCGGGACAAGAAGGCCCGCGCCTTTGCGGCGATCGCTGAGATCCGGCCGCTGGTGGACGAGGCGGAGCGGGCGGGTCTGCCCGAGCTGTTCGCCCAGGCATCGGTGGACTTGCTGCGCGGATCTCCGTCCGACATCGCGGCGTGGGCGGACTTCGAAGTCCGTTCCGCCGAGTACTACAGCCTGCTCGCCGAGATCTCCGGCCAGCTGCCCGAGGCGGCCGCCGCCGAGGGCTTCCTGCCGGACGAGATCGCCGAGCGGGTGCGGACCCAGCACCTCGACGACGCGCACCGGCGCGTCTCCCTGCGCGGTTACCAGGCGTTCGGCGCGCGGTTCGCACTCGCGCAGCGCAAGGTGATACTCGGCGACGAGATGGGCCTCGGGAAGACCATCCAGGCCATCGCCGTGCTGGCACACCTGGCGGCCGAAGGACAGAGTCACTTCATGGTCGTCTGCCCGGCGAGCGTCCTCGTGAACTGGACGCGGGAGGTCGAGGCTCGTAGTGCCCTGCGTGTCATGGTGCTCCACGGTCCTGACCGGTATGACGCGTTCGCCGACTGGAAGCAGCGAGGCGGCGTCGCGGTGACCACGTTCGATGCGCTGCGCGGTTTCCCCGCGCCGGGCGGCGGGGAGGTCGGACTGCTCGTGGTCGACGAAGCGCACTCCGTGAAGAACCCGAAGGCCAAGCGGTCCCAGGCGGTCGCCTCGTGGGCGGAGCGTTGCGGGCGCACGCTTCTCATGACGGGAACCCCGATGGAGAACAGGGTCGTCGAGTTCCGCAACCTGGTCCGGATGCTTGACGGCGACGTCGCGGACTCCCTCGGAGAGAGCGATGCGTTGGCCGGGTCGGTCGCCTTCCGCAAGGCCGTGGCGCCGGTCTACCTGAGGCGCAACCAGGAGGACGTACTGACCGAACTCCCGAGTCTCCAGCGGACCGACGAGTGGGAGGAGTTGAGCGCGTCGGACGAGGAGGCATACCGAGAAGCCGTACGCGCCGGCAACTTCATGGCGATGCGCAGGGCCGCGTACATGCGCCCGGAGAAGTCGGCCAAGCTGGGCCGGCTCCGAGAGATCGTTCAGGAGGCCTGTGAGAACGGGCAGAAGACGGTGGTCTTCTCCAACTTCAAGGACGTACTGGGCGTCGTGGAGGAAGCACTCGCGGCCGGAGCCATCGACGGCACCGCGGTGCTCGGTCCGCTCACCGGATCGGTCCCGCCCGGGCGGCGGCAGCAGATCGTGGACGACTTCGCCGGCGTCTCGGGCCCCGCGGTGCTCCTGGCCCAGATCCAGGCGGCAGGCATCGGCCTCAATCTTCAGGCAGCCTCCGTCGTCGTCATCTGCGAACCCCAGATCAAGCCGACCATCGAACATCAGGCGGTGGCCAGGGCTCACCGTATGGGTCAGGTCAGGCCGGTTCGCGTGTACCGTCTCCTCGCCACGGGAGGCGTGGACGAACGCATGGTGAAGATGCTGCAGGCCAAGACTCGCCTGTTCGATGCCTACGCTCGTCGCAGCGCGGTGGCCGAAGCCTCGCCGGACGCGGTCGACGTGTCGGACACGGAGTTGGCACGCCGGATCGTCGAAGAGGAGCAGGCGCGGCTCGGCATGGCGGATGAGAGGCTCACGGCACCGTAGTCGAAGGATCGGACGGCCCGACCGGGACCGGCCCGGGAGAAGGGCGCCTTCCCCAAGCGGGCGCCCGGTCCGGAGTGCGCTCGAGAAGCGATCGAGCCCCCGCCGCCGGTGTCCGGAACTCGTTGCGGCGGGCGGGTTTGTCGCGCATGCTCTAAACGCGTCCGCCGGTGCGGCCGGAAGCTGCTCCTCCGATCAACTCCCCCTCAAAACACGTCCGTTGGGGGATCCATGGGAGATACTCAAATTTAAGTGCCCGGTGGTACGGTGTGGCTTCCGACGGACGGAGTGGGTGCATGGACGAACAGGACGAGGTGCTCGACAGCCCGACCGGCTGGGTGGCTACGCATGTGCGTCGGTACGTGGCCAGCGAGGGCGCGAGCGGGCACATCTGGTACGGCAAGCCCACGCTGCTGCTGACCACGCGGGGGCGCACGTCCGGGGCGCTGCGGCGGACCGGGCTGATCTACGGGGAGGACGGGGGGAACTACGTCATCGTCGGGTCCAACGGCGGATCCGACCACCATCCCCACTGGTACCTGAACCTGCTCGCGGAGCCGCGGGTGCGGGTGCAGGTGGCCGCGGAGACCTTCGAAGCGGTCGCCAGGGAGGCGGAAGAGGGGGAACGGGCTCGCCTGTGGGAGGCGATGACCGTGATTTTTCCGCAGTACAAGAGCTACCAGAAGAAGACCGACCGGAAGATCCCCGTCGTCGTGCTGGAGCCCCAGGGGCCCGCACAGGGGTGACGGGTGTCCCACGCCTCCGGTGAGGGGGCGGCGACGGCGATGCTCGGGGGAGTGCGCGTCGGTCGGGGGCCCGGTTCCGCCGGGTGCCGCGCGCGGACGGCAGGGGGCCGTGCCGTGAGGGGGGACGCGTCACAGCGCCGTTCCACCCATTCGTTTCTCATCGAAGGGTTGGGGATGTGTCATGGGCGGATTCAGTCGTCGCGGATTTCTGAGAACGACGGGGGCCGGTGCCGCCGCGGTCGCCACGACGGGGGCCGCGGCGGCACCGGCCGAGGCGGCGCGGACCAAGGCCGCCGTGTGCGTGCCGGAGTCGCCCGCCGCCACGGTCGGCGCCGCCGACCCCCGGTACGCGGAGTTGGTCAGCAGGGGATTCAACAGCCGCTTCGTCGGGTCGCCGGACCTCGTGCACGTCGTCCACACGCCCCGGCAGATCGAGCAGGCCGTCACGGACGCCGTCGCGGCCGGCAAGCAGATCGCGGTCCGCAGCGGGGGGCACTGCTTCGAGAACTTCGCCGACCACCGCGACGTCCGCGTGCTGATCGACACCTCGCCCATGCGCGCGGTCTACTTCGACAAGGAGCACCGGGCGATCGCGGTGCAGCCCGCCGCCACGCTGGGCGAGGTCTACCGCACGCTGTTCTACGACTGGGGCGTGACCCTGCCCGCCGGGGTCTGCCCCCAGGTCGGTGCCGGCGGGCACGTCGCCGGCGGCGGCTACGGGCCGCTGACGCGCCGCGACGGAACCGTCGTCGACCATCTCCACGGCGTCGAGGTCGTGGTCGTGGACGCCGCGGGCAAGGCCCGCACCGTCACCGCCACCCGGGAGCCGGACGACCCCAACCACGACCTCTGGTGGGCGCACACCGGGGGCGGCGGCGGCAACTTCGGCATCGTCACGCGCTACCTGTTCCGCACGCCCGGGGCCACGGGCGCCAACCCCGCGGCCCTGCTGCCCAAGCCGCCCACCCGGCTCCGCTCCACCTTCGTGACCTGGTCGTGGGCCGATCTGGACCTGGCCCGGTTCACCCGCCTCGTCACCAACTTCGGCAAGTGGTACGAGGCCCACCACGCCGACCCCCGGTACGGCAGCCTCTACAGCACCCTGCACCTCAACACCCACGCGGTCGGCTCCGTGTCCCTGGAGGCCCGCTTCGACGGCGGCCGCGCCGACGCCGCCGCACTGATGGAGCGCTACGTCGCCGCCGTCAACGCGGGGACCGGCCTCGAACCGGCCATCGAGCACCAGGACGACCTCTGGCTCCAGGCCACCCTCGGCGCGCGCTTCGACACGGGCGGGTACGACCGGCACAAGTCCAAGAGCGCCTACCTGCGGCGGACCTGGACCCCCGAGCGCATCGCGACCGTGCACAAGCACCTGACCGACCCGGCGTTCGACGGCTGGGGCGCCGTCGACCTCTACTCCTACGGGGGAAAGGTCAACACCGTGGCGCCCGGAGCCACCGCCCTGCCCCAGCGGGACTCGATCCTCAAGGCCTGGTTCTCGGCCACCTGGATGGATGCGGCCCTCGACGACCAGCACCTCACCTGGATCCGCGAGCTGTACCGGGACGTCTTCCGCGACACCGGCGGCGTCCCCGTGCCCAACGACGAGCACGACGGCTGCTACATCAACTATCCCGACACCGATCTGGCCGACCCGCGCTGGAACACCTCCGGCGTGCCCTGGCACACCCTCTACTACAAGGACGGATACCGCCGCCTCCAGCAGGTGAAGGCGAAGTGGGACCCGCGCGGCGTCTTCCGCCACCCGCTCTCCGTCCGGCTCCCCTGACCCCCGGCTGAAAGGAAACCGTCACCGTGCGACCCGGCCGAGCCGTCGGTACACACATCACCCTGGGAGGCGACCTCACCGTGGGCCGCCTCGGGTTCGGGGCGCTCCGGCTCACCGGGCCCCACCACTGGGGTCCGCCCGCCCGGCCGGACAAGGCCGCCGAGGTGGCACGGTGCGCGGTCGAACTCGGCGTGACGTTCATCGACACCGCCGACGTCTACGGACTCGGGGCCAACGAGGAACTGCTCGCCTCGGCGCTCCACCCCTACCCGCCGGGCCTGGTCGTCTCCACCAAGGCGGGCGAGGTCCGGCCGAGCCCGCACCAGTGGCGGGTGCTCGGCCGGCCCGACTATCTGCGCCAGCAGGCCGAACTCAGCCTGCGCAGGCTGCGGCTGGAGCGGATCGAGCTCTTCCAGCTGCACCGGGTCGACCCCCAGGTGCCGCTGGAGGACCAGGTCGGAGCGCTCAGACAGCTCCAGGACGAGGGCAAGATCCGCCACATCGGGCTCTCCGAGGTGACGGTGGAGCAGATCGAGCAGGCCCGCGGCGTCGCGCGCATCGCGAGCGTGCAGAACAAGTACAACCTCTACGACCGGCGCTACGAGAAGGAGTTGGCCCACTGCGAGCAGGAAGGCATCGCCTTCATCGCCTGGAAGCCGCTCGCCGGCACCGCCCGGCCCGCCCCGGACAGCGCCCTCGCCCGGGTGGCCGCGCAGACGGGGGCGACGACGACGCAGGTGGCGCTCGCCTGGCTGCTGCACCGCTCGCCGGTCGTGATGCCGATCCCGGGCACGGCGTCCCTGTCCCATCTGCGGGCGAACATGGCCGCGGCGGACATCGCCCTCGACGACGAGCAGGTGACCCTGCTCGACGAGGGGTGAGGACCGCGGGGACGGCCGGGCCGGGGGCGACCGTCCCCGGCCCGGCCGAACGCGCGGCCGGTCAGGCGCTCATCTCGTTCGCCACGGCCATGACGTACTCGCCGTACCCCGAGCGTGAGAGTTTGGCGCCGAGCCGGTGGCAGGCGTCGGCGTCGATGAAGCCCATGCGCAGCGCGACCTCCTCCAGGCAGGCGATCCGCACGCCCTGCCGGTCCTCCAGGGTCTGCACGTACTGGCCGGCCTGGAGCAGCGACTGCGGGGTGCCGGCGTCGAGCCAGGCGAACCCCCGGCCGAACGTGACGAGTTTGGCCCGGTCCTGTTCCAGGTAGATCCGGTTGACGTCGGTGATTTCCAGTTCGCCGCGCGCCGACGGGCGTATTCGGCGAGCGATCTCCACGACGTCGTTGTCGTAGAGGTAAAGCCCGGTGATGGCGAGATTCGACCTCGGTTTCTCGGGCTTCTCCTCCAGGGAGAGGAGCCGGCCGGTTTCGTCGACCTCGCCCACGCCGTAGCGCTCGGGATCGGTGACCGGATATCCGAAGAGGACGCACCCGTCGATGTCCCGGGAGTGCGCCGCGAGAAGGTCGTAGAAACCGTTTCCGTGAAAGATGTTGTCACCGAGGACGAGGGCGACCGAGTCGTCGCCGATGTGCTCGGCCCCGGTGAGGAAGGCCTGTGCCAGTCCGTTGGGCACGGGCTGTTCGGCGTAGGTCAGGGAGATCCCCAGGTGGCTGCCGTCGCCCAGCAGCCTGCGCAGCTGGGGGATGTCGCCGGGCAGGGCGATGATGAGGATGTCCCGGACGTCGGCCAGCATCAGGGCCGAGAGGGGATAGTAGATCAGCGGCTTGTCGTTGACGGGGAGCAACTGCTTCGAAACAGCCAGGGTGATCGGGTGTAAACGGCTTCCATAGCCGCCCGCCAGGACAATTCCTTTCACTGGCTCCTCCTTTGTCTGGGCATTCTCTGTGACAGTAGGCCGGAAGCCTCCCGGCGGACAACAATCGTCCTTCCGGTATTGACCGTGCTGCGAGGTGAGGGCGCCGTGATCGCCTTCTGATCGAGTCCGCTCGATCGGTTCTCGAGTCTGGCCCTTCCGAATCTGCATAGGGTGCACTTCATGGCCGTTGCTGACCGAGGTGATGTGACATCGGCTCGGTAACCGAACAAGTCGGCCGGCACCGCACGAACGAGAGGTATCGGCCCCAAGGGGAGGAAGAACTGTCGTGGCGGCACTGACGAGCGAGAGACTTTTTGCCATCCTGCGCGAGTGTGCGGGGGAAGAGGAGTCCGTAACCGGGGCGGAAAACGCGGTTGACCTGGAATTCACAGACCTCGGATACGACTCGCTGGCGCTCCTGGAGACCGCCGCCCGGGTCTCGCGCGAGTACGACGTGGAGATTCCGGAAGAGGACCTCTCCGAGGTGACGACCCCTGCCGGATTCCTGGCTGTCGTCAATGCACTGCTGAAAGTGGCTTGAATCGTTCGGTGGTTCTCGTCCCACTCGGGCCGGATTGTTGATTGTGCAACGTGTTGGTTGTCTCGGCAACTGACTCCGGTGCCGACAGCGCTTTCTGTATCGGGCGAAAATCGGGTTTCCTTGTGGGGAACTCGTGAACGTCCTGAGGCGTCATGCTCGGTAGACCAGTAGCTTTCTGCGATCTATGGGGGAACGTCGTGAAGCTGGGTGTTTTAGGCCCACTTTCCGTGCAGGTCGAAGGCGATCTGCACACTCCGAGCGCACCGAAGATGAGAAGCGTTCTGGCCACACTGCTGGTGCACGCCGACCAGGTGGTACCGGTGTCGTCACTGATACGCGAACTGTGGGACGAGGAGCCACCGGTCAGCTGCCTGACCACGCTGCAGACCTACATCCTCAACCTGCGCAAGTTGCTGGCGTCCGCGACGGGAATGACCGCCCGTCAGGTCGCCGCCGAGATCCTCGTGACCCGGTCCGGGGGGTACCTGTTCCGGACCACCCAGGGCGACCTGGACGTCCACCGGTTCCACCAGCTCGTCGCCGACGGACGCAGGGCGCTGTCGTCGGGGGACGACAGCACCGCGCTGTCCACGCTCTCCAGCGCGCTGCAGCTGTGGCGCGGACCCGCGCTCGTCGACGTCGTCGCCGGGCGGATCCTCGAGGGCCGCCGCCAGCAGTTCGAGGAGTCCCGGCTGGTCGTCCTGGAGTACCTCGTCGACACTCAGCTGCGGCTCGGCATGTACCGGGAGGTGCTCACCGAGCTGGCGGCACTGACGGCCGACAACCCGTACCACGAGGGGCTGCACGCCCAGTACATGCGGGCGCTCTACCTCAACGGCCGGCGGGCGCAGGCCCTGGAGCTCTTCCAGCGCCTGCGGGTCAACCTGGTGAACCACCTCGGTCTCGAACCCGGACCGATGGCCCAGGAACTCCATCGCTCCATCCTCAACGCGGAGTCGATCGACGCCCAGGGCAACCTCCGCAGGCCGACCGGGGACATCGTGCGCATGTCGTCCTCCGGCGCGGTGCGGGTCTACTGACCCGCCGGAGCCCGGTCCGGCCGGCGGCGGACCGGGCTCCGTGCGAGCGGCGGCGCGGCGGGCGGGCGCCCGCCGGCCGTCAGCCCGCGATCGAGGCGTGGACGAACCTGACCGGCGTGGGCAGATGCAGGGGGCCGTCGCCGCGCAGCCGGTCCAGTTCGGTGGTCAGGCGGTGCCGCAACTGCCGGTTCTCGTACTCCGGGAGGTGCTGCCACAGCAACCGCATTCCCTGGGTGTGGGACCAGTCGACCCAGGTCCGGCCGTCCGGCGCGCGCAGATCGATGTGCTCGTCGGCGATCTCCACGTCGTCGAACCCGGCGCGCACCATCGTCCGGGTCAGGTCGTCGGTGTCCTGCAGCCAGCTGTTGAACCGCCGCTTCAGCGCGTCCGGGCGCCAGTCCGCCGGCAGGTTGCGCAGCAGCCGCTCCGGGATGAGGTCCGTGAACACGGGCGGCAGGAAGGGGAACGTGTCCTCCGTGAAGACCGGGCTGGTGAAGGCGATCCGGCCACCCGGCCGCAGCAGGGCCGCGTACCGGGGGAGCGCGGCCGGCGCGTCGGGCAGGAAGATCAGGCTGTAGCTGCCGGTCACCACGTCGAACGAGGCGGGCGGCAGGTCGGGGTGCTCGCCGTCCATGACCCGGACCTCGACGTGCCGGACGCCGAGCGCGCCGGCCTGCCGGCGGGCCTCCTCCACCATCGCGGGCGCGATGTCGATCCCGAGCACATGGCCGGACGGGCCCACCCGTTCCGCCGCCACGAACAGCGACGCGCCCCGGCCGCACCCGACGTCCAGAACACGCTGCCCGGGCCGCGGATCGGCCCTTTCCACGAGTCGCCGGCCCATCGGTGTGAAGAACTCGACGCCCAACTGGTCATAGGTCGCCGCGGCATTGTTGAACGCCTCGGTGACCGTCGATTTGTACATCGTCTTGTCCATGGGTCCTCCAGGTGGCGAAAGCCGACTCGACCACCCTGGCCGGTCCGTCTGAAATGTGGGTCGGAATGCGCTCGGTGGCCGCTCGAAACCGGCTTGTCGACGGGTCGAGCCGGTGCGGAAACGCATTGTTGGAAAGAGCCGCGGAAGTCAGGATGAAGTCATCGACGACCGACAAGGAGTGCCGACCGTGAGTGATCACATCGACATTGTTCGACGCATGGTGAACAGCTACAACACCGGAAAAACCGATGACGTCGCCGAGTTCATTCACGAGGAGTACCTCAATCCCGGCGCCCTGGAACACATGCCGGAACTGCGCGGCCCCGAGGCGTTCGCACTCGCGGTGAAGTGGCTGAAACTCACGTTCTCCGAGGACGCGTATCTGGAGGAGACCAGTTACGAGGAGAAAGGCAGCTGGGTGCGGGCGAAACTCGCCCTGTACGGCCGCCAGGTGGGCGAACTCGTGGGGATGCCCGCCACCGGGCGCCGCTTCTCCGGGGAGCAGATCCACCTCATCCGCATCGTCGACGGCAAGATCCGCGACCACCGCGACTGGCCGGACTACCTCGGCACCTACCGCCAGCTCGGCGAGCCCTGGCCCAAGGAGGAGGGCTGGCGGCCCTGAGCAGCGCGTCCGGCACACCCACGCCCAAGGGAAGGAACACGGTGAGCTCTTCCTCACCCGGGGAACACCTGGAACCGACCGACCAGGACCTCGACGTACTCCTCAAGAACCTCGGCAACCTGGTGACCCCGATGGCCGTCCGGGTCGCCGCGACGCTCCGCCTGGTCGACCACCTGCTGGCCGGAGCCGGCACCGTCGCCGACCTCGCCGCCCGCACGGACACCCACCCCCAGGCGCTCGCCCGCCTGGTCCGCCACCTGACCGTGGTCGGCGTCCTGGAGGGCGGGGAGCCGGGCCGGCCGCTGCGCCCGACCCGGCTCGGGCTGCTCCTCGCCGACGGACACCCGGCACAGCAGCGTGCCTGGCTGGACCTGGACGGGGCCGTCTCCCACGCCGACCTGGCCTTCACCGGCCTCCTGGAGGTGGTCCGCACCGGCCGTCCCGCCTACTCCGGGCGGTACGGGCGGCCCTTCTGGGAGGACCTCTCGGCGGACCGGGCGCTGGCCGACTCGTTCGACGCGCTCATGTCCTGCGACGAGGACCTGGCCTTCGAGGCCCCGGCCGACGCCTACGACTGGTCGGCGGTGCGGCACGTCCTCGACGTAGGCGGCGGCAACGGCGGCCTGCTCGCGGCGATCGCCCTGCGGGCACCGCACCTCCGGGGCACCCTGGTCGAACTGGCGGGCCCCGCCGACCGCGCCCGGCGCCGGTTCGAGGACGCCGGAGTGGACGACCGGGTCACCGTGGCGGAGGGCGACTTCTTCAAGCCGCTGCCCGTCACCGCCGACCTCGTCCTGCTCTCCTTCGTCCTGCTCAACTGGTCCGACGAGGACGCGCTGACGATCCTCCGCCGCTGCGTCCAGGCGCTCGAACCGGGCGGCAGGATCCTCGTCCTGGACCGTGCCGACGTCGAGGGCGACGGCGCCGACCGGTTCTTCAGCACCCTGCTCGACCTGCGGATGCTGACGTTCATGGGCGGCCGGGTGCGCACCCGGGACGAGGTCGTGGCCCTCGCCGGGGCGGCCGGACTGGCCCTGGCCTCGGAGCGCACCAGCGGCTCCGCCACCCTCCCGTTCGACTTCTCGATCCTCGAGTTCACCGCCGCCCCCGAAGGGGCCGCCCCCGTCCTCCCAGCACAGGAGTAGACACATGTCCGAACGCATCGTGCCCAGTGGGGACGTCGAGCTGTGGAGCGACGACTTCGGCGACCCGGCGGACCCGGCGCTGCTGCTCGTCATGGGCGGCAATCTCTCCGCCCTGGGCTGGCCCGACGAGTTCGCCGAGCGGCTCGCCGGCGGCGGCCTCCACGTCATCCGCTACGACCACCGCGACACCGGGCGCTCCACCACCCGCGACTTCGCCGAGCACCCCTACGGCTTCGGCGACCTGGCCGCCGACGCGGTCGCCGTCCTCGACGGCTGGGGCGTCGACCGCGCCCATGTCGTCGGCCTGTCGATGGGGGCGACCATCGCGCAGGTCATCGCGCTCGACCACCACGACCGGCTGAGCAGCCTGACCATGATGCTGGGCGGCGGGCTCGACATCGACTTCGACGCCAACATCGAGCGCGTGATGCGCGGCGAACCCACGCCCGACGGGCTGCCCGGGCCGCAGCAGCCGTTCCTCGACGCGCTCGCCCTGATGCAGCAGCCGGCCGAGGGACGCGCCGCCGAGGTGGCCAAGCGCGTGAGCAAGTGGCGCATCCTCTCCGGGACGGGCGTGCCGTTCGACGACGCCGAGTACGCGCGGTGGGAGGAACGGGCGATCGACCACGCGGGCGGTGTCCTCACCGAGCCGTACGCGCACTACTCGCTGACCCTGCCGCCGCCGGAGCGGGCCGCCGGACTGCGCGACGTCACCGTGCCGGCCCTGGTCATCCAGGCCGAGCACGACCCCATCGCGCCCGCGCCGCACGGCAAGCACCTGGCCGGACTCATCCCCGCCGCCCGTCTGGTGGAGATCCCCGGCATGGGGCACGCCCTGCCGTCCTCGGTCCACGGCCCGGTGGCCGAGGCCATCCTCGCCCACACCCGCGGGGCGTCATGACCGTGGCGGACGAACAGCGGGCGGGGGAGACGATGTACGGGGCGGACCTCGCCCGGGTCTACGACCTCGTGCACCGGGAGCGGGGCAAGGACTACCGCGCCGAGACCGAGGCGGTCGCCGCCGCCGCCCGGCAGCGCCGGCCCGGCGCCGGGCGGCTGCTCGACATCGCGTGCGGCACCGGCGGCCACCTGCGGCACTTCACCGAGCTCTTCGCGCACGTGGAGGGGGTGGAGCTGTCCGCGCCGATGGCCGAGGCGGCGCGCGCCGCGCTGCCCGGGGTGACCGTGCACCGCGGCGACATGCGCGACTTCCGCCTGGACACCACCTTCGACGTGGTGACCTGCATGTTCGGATCCATCGGCTATATGACGTCGGTGGCCGAACTGGGCCGGGCGCTCGCCGTGTTCGCCCGGCATCTGGAGCCCGGCGGGGTGGCCGTCGTCGACCCGTGGTGGTTCTACGAGACGTTCGCCGACGGCCATGTCTCGGCCGACGTCGTGACCGTCGACGGCGTCACCGTCTCCCGGGTCTCGCACTCCGCCCGGCGCGGCCGCACCTCGCACATGGACGTGCACTTCGTGGTCGCCGAACCCGGCGCGGGCGCCCGGCACTTCGTCGACACCCACATCATCTCCCTGTTCAGCCGCGCCGAGTACGAACAGGCGTTCCGGGAGGCCGGCTTCGCGGTCGAGTACCTCCCCGATGCGCCGTCGGGCCGCGGCCTGTTCGTCGGTGTCCGGGTGTGAAGCGGCGACGGGACCCCGCAAGCAACGACGAGAGGAACGACATGAACGACCACGAGGTCGACGTTCTGGTGGTGGGTGCGGGCCTCGGCGGCCTGTCGACGGCGATGTTCCTCGCCCGGCAGGGGGTGCGCGTGCTCGTGGTGGAGCGCAGGTCCGGGCTCTCGCCCTATCCGCGGGCCGCGGGGCAGAACCCGCGCACCATGGAGCTGCTGCGCATCGGGGGCGTCGCCGACGAGGTGACCCGGGCCGACGACATCCGCGGCGCCCAGGGCGACTTCGTCATCCGGCTCGCCCAGAGCGTGCGGGGCGAGATCCTGCGGACCGTCTCGGAGAGCTTCGACGACATGGTGGCCGCGACCCGGCCCTGCACCCCGGCCGGCTGGGCGATGCTGTCCCAGGACAGGCTGGAGCCGATCCTGCTCGCGCAGGCGGAGCGGCACGGCGGCGCCATCCGCTTCGACACCCGGCTGGTGTCGTTCGAGCAGGACGCGGACGGCGTCACGGCCCGGCTCCAGGGGCCCGAGGGCGCGTACGACCTGCGCGCCGGCCACCTCGTGGGCGCCGACGGCAACCGCAGCCTGGTGCGGGAGTCGCTGGGGATCGCGCGGTACGGGCACGGCACGCTGACCCACATGGTCGGCGTCATCTTCGACGCGGACCTCTCCGGCATCATGGAGCCGGGCACGACGGGCTGGTACTACCTGCACCATCCGCAGTTCACCGGCACGTTCGGGCCGACGGACCGGCCCGACCGGCACACCCTCTTCGTCGAGTACGACCCCGACGAGGGCGAGCGCCCCGAGGACTTCACGCCGGAGCGCTGCGTGGAACTGATCGGCCTCGCCCTGGACGCTCCCGAGGTGAAGCCCGAGCTGGTCGACATCCAAGGCTGGGAGATGGCGGCCCGGATCGCCGAACGCTGGCGCGAAGGGCGGGTGTTCCTCGTCGGGGACGCGGCGAAGGTGACGCCGCCGACCGGGGGCATGAGCGGCAACGCGGCCGTCGCCGACGGGTTCGACCTGGCCTGGAAGCTGGCGGCGGTGCTACACGGGCAGGCCGGGCCGGGACTCCTCGGCACGTACGAGGACGAGCGCAAGGTCGCCGCGGAGCTGGTCGTGGCGGAGGCGCTGGCGATCTACGCGCAGCGGATGGCGCCGCACATGGCGGACGTGTGGGACAAGTCGGTGGGCTACCCCGAGACGCTGCTCGGCTTCCGCTACCGCTCCTCGGCGGTGCTGGCCACGGACGACGACCCGGCGCGGGTGGAGAACCCGATGACCCCGAGCGGCCGCCCCGGCTTCCGGGGGCCGCACGTCCCGGTGACCCGGCACGGCGAACGGATCTCCACGGTCGACCTGTTCGGCGACGGCTGGACCCTGCTCGCCGGTGAGCTGGGGGCGGACTGGGTCGCGGCGGCGGAGACCGTCTCGGCGGAGCTGGGCGTCCCGGTGAGGGCGTACCGGATCGGTGCCGGTCTCACGGATCCCGAGGCCGCGGTGGCCGACCGGTACGGCATCGGCAAGGCGGGCGCGAGCCTGGTCCGTCCGGACGGCATCGTCGCCTGGCGCACGGACGAACCGTCGTCCGACGCCGTGGACGCCCTCGGCGGAGTCCTGCGCAAGGTCCTCTCCCGCTGACCCCGTCCCGCGGCCGGGCAGCGCGCCGCCCCCGCACCCCGCCGGGCTGACCGGCGGGGTGCGGGAGCGGGTCCGTGCGGAGTTCTGGGGGCGGGGGGCTGCGGTCCCGGGGCCCGGCGCTGCCCGGAGGGCGAGCCTCGTCGATGGTGTGCCGGAACGGGAAGGGCCGGACGACTCCGGCCCGGCTCAACGGTCACGCCCCGGCCCGGACGGGGCACGTCCGGGCCGGGGCGCAGGTCCTCCGCCTGTCTCCTGTCAGGCCGGGTCCTCCGCCAGGACGTCGCTCGGGCGGGTCTTCGGATCGCCCACGAGCGTCGCCGCGCGGCGGACGCGGTCGACCAGGAGGGCCTGGCGGTGGATCACCGACGTGTCGGTGAGGGGACCCGTGCCCGTGAGGGCCGCGCGGACGAAGGCGTCCATCGCGTTGTAGACCTGGTTGTCCTCGGGCAGCGACCGCTCCGTCACCACGTCCTGCTGCTCGATCCGGACCACCGGCTTCAACTGCTCCGGCGGCGTGAAGGCCCGCCGGACGCTCACCCGGCCCCGGTCGCCCCACAGCGCGTAGGTCGACCGGTAGGAGTGCTCGAAGCCGAAGTCCAGCTGGGCCGTCACCCCCCGCTCGTCGCACAGCAGCACGCTGCCCGCCACGTCCACCCCGGTCGCCTCGTCCACCCGCAGACACGCCCCGAGCACATCGAGCTCCCCGGCCAGGTACAGCTGGGCCGCGCGCAGCGGATACACCCCCACGTCGAGCAACGCGCCCCCGCCCAGCGCCGGCTGGTACCGGAACGACTCCGGGGCCAGCGGCGGCACGGCGAACGACCCGGAGAACAGCCGCAGTTCCCCCACGGTCTCGTCGAGCATCGCGTGTACCGCGGTGTGCTGGGAATGGTGCAGGAACATGAAGTTCTCGGCCAGCACGAGTCCGAGTTCCGACGCGGTCGACATCAGCTCGAGCGTCTTCTCGTACGTGTCCGACATCGGTTTCTCGACCAGCACGTGCTTTCCCGACCGCAAAGCCCGCAGGGCCCACTCGTGATGCATGGCGGGCGGCAGCGGAATATAGATGGCGTCCAGGTCGTCCCGCTCGACGAGCTCCGCGTAATCCCCCACGCCGTGGCAGCCGAATGCGGCTCCCACCCGCTCGGCCCTCGCCTTGTCCCGGCTGGCCACCGCGACGAGGTCCACCTGGTCGTGCGCGGCGAGAACGGGCATGATCCGGCGCATCGCGATGTTCGCCGTACCGATCACGCCCATTCGGAGCGCCCGTTGCTGACGGTGCTCTGGCATAGGGATCCTCATCACCTCGCGGGAGTCCAGTGGCTTCCCCACCGTAGGACCGGGAGATCAAGCACTGCTTGAGGAACGGTGGACGCGGAAAAAGGCAGTTCGAGTGTTCTTCTAATACGGCCCCGTACCTTGCCGAGGGAATCGGATGACGGAGGTGGCGGGGTGACGGCGGCGACGAATGCCCTGGGGCGCGAACTGCAACTCGTCCACGCGGCACAGTGGCTCTACGCGATCAACGGCGAGCCGTTCGTGCCGGGGGAGGGCGACCCGTACGCGCGGCTGGTACGGGGATTCGACAGCGGCGAGGACCGCACGGACGGCACGGGCGGGCTCCTCGCGCCGGTCGCGGAGCGGGGGCCGGTGTGGCGCAGCCGGCTCGACACCTGGGTCGTCACCGGACCCACGGTGCTCCGGGAACTGTCCGGCAGCCGGGACCTGGCGGTGTCCGCCGCCGTGCCGCAGGCGGAGGAGTGGCTGCCCGACCTGGCGCGCCAGCGCACCACGGCGCTGGTCCGGGACCTGGTACTGCGGGGCGGGACGAGGGCCGTGCGCGGCCACGCCGGGGCACTGCGGGAACAGGCCACGCGGGCGGCGGCCCGGCTCGGCCCCGGCCCGGTCGACCTGATGGCCGGCTTCGCCGAGCCGCTGACCGCGGCGGTGTACGCCGTCCTCCTGGACGTGCCCGAGGAGCGGCACGCGGCGTTCGCCGCCGGCCTCGCCGGGACCGCACCGGCCGTGGACGCGCTGCTCTGCCCGCAGACCCTGGAAGCGACGCGGCGCCTCGCGGCAGGCGTACGCGGACTGCGGGAGCTGTTCGCCGGCAGCGACCGGGCGGAGGCGGACCTGCTGCTCGCCGTGGCCGGGGCCCGGGCCGCGGCGGACCTGCTCGGCAACGCCCTGCACATGCTCCTCGACCGGCCGCGGGACTGGGCGCTGCTGCGCTCGGACCCCGCGCACGCGGCCCGGGTCGTCGAGGAGGCCCTGCGCGGCCGGCCGCTGTGGCGGGCGCACCCCCTGGTGGCCTGCGCCCCGGCCGAGGTGGCCGGGGCCCGCATCGAGACCGGCGACCCCGTCACGGTCGTCACCATCGCGACCGGCGGCGGCCCGGCCCCGCTGCCCGTGCCCGCCTGCGCCGCCCTGCTCCCGGCCGCGACCGCGCAGGCCGAGCAGGCGCTGGCGGCGCTGGCCGAGCGGTTCGAGCGCTTGCGGCCGGACGGCGAACCGGTGCGCCTGCGCCGGGCGCCCGTGACCCGGCGCCTGGTCAGGCTGCCGGCCCGACTCGGCGAGGAGGAGACGCGATGAAGGTTCTGTTCACCTCACTGGCCCACCACACCCACTACTACCCACTCGTGCCGCTGGCCTGGGCGCTGCGCACCGCGGGCCACGAGGTGCGGATCGCCAGCCAGCCCGAGCTGACCGACGTCATCACGGGCACGGGACTGACCGCCGTGCCCGTCGAGTGGTCGCTCGGCGCCCTGGAGGACCTCGGCCTGCTCGGCAAGCTCCACGACGAGGCCTCGGCCCACGTGCAGGGCTTCGACTACGCCGCCCGGGGCGAACACCCCTGGACGTACGAGCAGTTGCTGGCCCTGGAGAACGTGATGGTGCCGACGCTCTACGGCGCCCTCAACAACGACACCATGGTCGACGCCCTGGTGGACTTCGCCCGCTCCTGGCAGCCCGACCTCGTCGTCTGGGAGACCTTCACCCTCGCCGGGGCCATCGCGGCACGGGTGACGGGCGCCGCCCACTGCCGGCTGGTCTCCGGCCCCGACATCAGCGTGCGGGCCCGCAAGGAGTTCCTGCGCCTGGCCGCCGAGCAGGAGCCGGAGCACCGCGAGGACCCCACCGCCGAATGGCTGGAGCGCACCCTGCGGCGGCTGGGCTGCGAAGCCGGCTTCGACGAGGACATGGTCACCGGCCAGTGGACCGTCAACACCACGCCGCCCAGCACCCAGCTCGACCTGGACCTGCCGACCGTCCAGGTGCGGCACGTGCCGTACAACGGTCCCGCGGTGGTGCCGGACTGGCTGCGCACCCACCCCGGGCGCAGCCGCGTCTGCGTGACGCTCGGCTCCTCGGCCTCGGACGTGGGCGTCGACATGGCCGAACTGCTGGCGCACCTCGCGGAGCTGGACGCGGAGATCGTCGCCACCGTCGACGAGGCGACCCGCGAAGCGGCGCAGGACCTGCCGGACAACGTGCGCCTGGTCGACTTCGTCCCGCTCAACGACCTGCTGCCCACCTGTGACGCGGTGGTCCACCACGGTGGCGTCGGCACCAAGGCGACCGCCGAACTGCACGCCGTGCCCCAGCTGATCCTGGCCTTCGGCTGGGACACCGAGGTCATGGGCCGCGGCCTCGAGGACATCGGCGCCGGTCTGTGCGTGCCGAGCGACGGCCTGCTTCCCGACGTGCTGCGCAAGCAGGTCCAGCGGCTGATCACCGAGCCGTCGTTCGCCCGCGGGGCCCGGCGGCTCCAGGAGGAACTGCTCGCCGTGCCCAGCCCCAACGAGGTCGTCCCGGTGCTGGAGCGGCTGGTCGCCGAACACCGCGACGACCCGGGGGCGGCAGCGGCGGCGCACGACACGACCGGGTTAGGCAACGACCGACGATGAGGGGTTCAGAGGTGACGGACACCAAGGCGCTGGTGCTGGAACTGGCGCGCAAGTACCACAAGGAACAGGAAACGCGCGCTTTCGAACCGGGAGTCACGCCGATCCTGTCCTCGGGCGCGGTCCTCGACGAGGAGGACCGGCACGCCTTGGTCGAGGCCGCACTGGAGATGCGGATCGCCGCCGGCGTGCGCACCCGGAAGTTCGAGAGCGAGTTCGCCCGCTACTTCCGGCTGCGCAAGGCGCACATGGTGAACTCGGGATCGTCGGCCAACCTGCTGGCCGTCAGCGCGCTCACCTCGCCGAAGCTGAAGGACCTGCGGCTGCGCCCCGGCGACGAGGCCATCACGGTGGGCGCCGGCTTCCCGACCACGATCAACCCGCTCGTCCAGAACGGTCTGACACCGGTCTTCGTCGACGTGGAACTGGGCACCTACAACGCCTCGCTGGCACAGATCGAGGCGGCGATCTCCCCGCGCACCCGGCTCATCATGATCGCGCACGCCCTCGGCAACCCGTTCCCCGTCGCCGAGGTCGCGGAACTCGCCCGTCGGCACGACCTGTTCCTCATCGAGGACAACTGCGACGCCGTCGGCTCCACCTACCAGGGCAAACTCACCGGCACCTTCGGCGACCTGTCGACGGTCAGCTTCTACCCGGCCCACCACATCACCGCGGGCGAGGGCGGCTGCGTCCTGACGGCCAGCCTGGAACTGGCCCGGATCGTGGAGTCGATGCGCGACTGGGGCCGGGACTGCTGGTGCGAACCGGGCACCGACAACACCTGCCTGAAGCGGTTCGACTACCAGCTCGGCACCCTCCCGGCCGGCTACGACCACAAGTACATCTTCTCCCACGTCGGCTACAACCTGAAGGCCACCGACCTCCAGGGCGCCCTGGCGCTCAGCCAGTTGCAGAAGGTCGACGACTTCGGCGCGGCCCGCCGGCGCAACTGGCAGCGGCTGCACGACGGACTGGCCTCAGTGCCCGGACTGCTGCTGCCGCGGGCCACCCCGGGCGGCGACCCCAGCTGGTTCGGCTTCGCCCTGACCGTGCTGCCCGGCGCGGGCTTCACCCGCCGGGACCTCGTCGACTTCCTGGAAGGCCGGAAGATCGGCACCCGCCGGCTGTTCGGCGGGAACATCACCCGCCACCCCGCCTACCAGGACGTGCGCTACCGGATCGTGGACGAGCTGACCAACTGCGACACCGTCACCGAGGACACCTTCTGGATCGGCGTCTACCCGGGGCTCACCGGCGAAATGCTCGACTACGTCATCGAGACCATCACCGAGTTCTGCACGCGAAAGGGCTGATCAGACCATGTCCGCAGAACCCAGCCGGGTTGCCGTCGTCACCGGTGCCACCAGCGGGATCGGCCTCTCCGTCGCCCGGTCGCTGGCCGGAGCCGGCCACCGCGTGTACCTCTGCGCCCGGGACGCCGACCGGGTCGCGCTCAC
The DNA here is from genome assembly GCF_040645895.1 of Streptomyces olindensis. Classification (NCBI taxonomy): domain Bacteria; kingdom Bacillati; phylum Actinomycetota; class Actinomycetes; order Kitasatosporales; family Streptomycetaceae; genus Streptomyces; species Streptomyces olindensis. The sequence goes on from NZ_JBEYZD010000048.1 coordinate 58,840, forward strand.
CGTCAAGGAACTGCGCGCCGAGGGCCACGAGGTGGACGGCACCGCCTGCGACGTGCGCGAGGTCGCGCAGATCGAGGCCCTGATGTCCGCCGCCGTGGAGCGCCACGGGCCCGTCGAGGTGCTCGTCAACAACGCCGGCCGCAGCGGCGGCGGGCCGACCCACACCCTCACCGACGAGCTGTGGGACGACGTCATGGCCACCAACCTGGACAGCGTCTTCCGCGTCACCCGGGCCGCCCTGACCACCGGCCGCATGCGGGAGGCCGGCTGGGGCCGGATCGTGAACATCGCCTCCACCGGCGGCAAGCAGGGCGTGGTGCTCGGCGCCCCCTACTCCGCCTCCAAGCACGGCGTCGTCGGCTTCACCAAGGCCCTGGGCCTGGAGCTGGCCAAGACCGGCATCACGGTCAACGCGGTCTGCCCCGGCTATGTGGAGACCCCCATGGCGGAGCGGGTCCGGCAGGGCTACGCCGCCGCCTGGGACACCACGGAGGAGGAGGTCCTCGACCGGTTCCAGGCCAAGATCCCGCTCGGCCGCTACACCACGCCCGACGAGGTGGCGGGCATGGTCGGCTACCTGCTGACCGACGCGGCCGCATCCGTCACCGCGCAGGCGATCAACGTCTGCGGCGGGCTGGGCAACTACTGAGGAGAGCCATGCCGGAGGAGACCGCACACCACACCGTCCACGAGATCGACGTGCGAGCGCCCGCCGAGGCGGTGTTCGACCTCGTCGCCGACGCGTCCCGCTGGCCGGTGCACTTCCCGCCCAGCGTCCACGTCGAGCGCCTGGAGGGCGACGACCGCCGGGAGCGGCTGCGGATCTGGGCCACGGCCAACGGCGAGGTCAAGAGCTGGACCTCGCGCCGTGAACTGGACCGGGCCGGACTGCGCGTGGCGTTCCGTCAGGAGGAGTCCCGGGCGCCCGTGCGGAGCATGAGCGGGGAGTGGCGGCTGGAGCCGCTCGGCCCGGACCGGACCCGGGTGCGCTTCACCCACACGTTCACGGCCGTCGACGACGCCCCGGAGCACGTCGAGTGGATCAACCGGGCCATCGACACCAACACCGCCTCGGAGCTGGAGGCGCTGCGCCGGGGCGCGGAGGAGGCGGACGCCGGCCTCACCTTCACCTTCGACGACAGCGTGCGCGTCGACGGACCGGCCAAGGACGCCTACGAGTTCATCCGCGCCGCCGACCGCTGGACGGAGCGGCTGCCGCACGTCGCCCGGGTCGTCCTCACCGAGGACACCCCGAACGAGCAGATCCTGGAGATGGACACCCTCACCGCCGACGGCGAGACCCACACCACCCGTTCGGTGCGGGTCTGCTTCCCCGCCGAGCGGATCGTCTACAAGCAGATCCGGACACCGGCGCTGATGGCCGCGCACACCGGCGAGTGGATCTTCGAGGAGGACGAGCGGGGCTGCACGGTCACCTCCCGGCACACCGTGCGGATCGAGCCGGACGCCGTGACCACCGTCCTCGGCCCGCAGGCCGACGTGGCCGCCGCCCGCACCATGATCCGTCAGGCGCTCGGCCGCAACAGCCTGGCCACGCTGCGGCACGCGGCGGAGCACGCGAAGCGGCTCGGCGGCACCGAGCCGGTCCCCGCGCAGACCTACGTCGCCGTGCAGCAGTTCTACGCCCGGCAGATGCGGCTGCTGGACGAGCGGCGGGCCGAGGAGTGGGCGCGCACCTTCACCGAGGACGGCGTGTTCGCGCAGAACACCGCGCCCGAGCCCCTGCGCGGCCGGGAGGCCGTCGCCGCCGCCGTACGCCGGAACCTGGCGCGGACGGCGGACACGCCGGAGCAGCGGCGCCACGTGTTCTCCATGCTCACCGTGGTGCCCGGCCCCGACGGCTCTCTGCACACCCGCTGCTACGCGCAGGTCCTGGCGACCCCGCCCGGGGGGCAGAGCAGGCTGCATCTGAGCGCGGTGTGCGAGGACGAACTGGTGCCGGACGGCGACGGCTGGCTGGTCCGCCGCCGCAGGGTCGAGCACGACGGCGTCTGAGCCGCGACCTCGACGGACCCGCACGTCGGCGGGCCGCACCGGTGGACGGTGCGGCCCGCAGGCGTGTGCGGCCGGGCCGCCGGAGCGGTCAGGTGAGGGAGAGACCGCCGTCCACCGGGACGACGGCGCCCGTCATGTAGCGGCCCCCGGGATCGGCCAGGGCCGTGACCCACCAGGCCACGTCCTCGGGGGTGGCGACCCGCCCGAGCGGGATGCGCTCCGAGATCTGGCCGAGGAACCCCTGGTACTCCTCGGCGGACATGCCGACGCGCTCGCCGATGCCGGTGTCCGTCACGCCCGGCGCCACCGACACCACGCGGATGCCGCGCGGCGCGAGCTCCACGGCCCAGGTGCGGGTGAAGTGGTTCAGCGCCGCCTTCGTGGCCCAGTACACCGAGTTGTCGGGGAACCCCTGGATGCCCAGCGAGCCGGCGGAACTGACGTTGACGATGGTGCCGCCGGTCGCCTCCAGGGCGTCCAGGGCGGCCTGTGCCACGAAGGCCGGCGCCAGCAGATTGACCGCGAGCTGGTGCTCGGTCGCGGCCCGGTCGAGCTTGGCGAGCGGCGCGAACGTGCCGGTCCCGGCGTTGTTGACCAGCACGTCGACGCGTCCGAAGGCCCGCAGCGCCGCCTCCACCACCGTCTCGCCGGCCCCCGGCTCGGTGACGTCGGCCACGAGGGTGCGGATGCCGTCGTGTCCCTCGGCCGTCTCGTCGAGGGCGGCCGCGGTACGGCCGACGACGAGCACACGGTCCCCCTGCCCGGCGAAGCGGCGGGCCGTCGCACGGCCGATTCCGGTGCCGCCACCGGTGATGATCACAGTCCTAGGAGTCATGCCGGGACGCTACTGACGGCCGCTCGAAGCGCGGTCGACCCCTCCGCCCGGCCGGTCGTCCCGGGTGATGTGCCGCTCCGCCACTAGCAGTTCGCCGCCGTCCCGCCCGACCAGCCGGTCGCGCATCACGCAGGACAGGTGCACCCGCGGCGCGCCGCCCCGGGGAGTCGCCAGGATCTGCACGCAGGAGACGGTCTCGATCCCGTCGGCGGTGCTCCGCGCGGTCGTCATGGTGACCCAGTGGCGGTGCACCTCCCCGGCGGCCGCCCGCCCCTCGGCCGCCGCCCGCGCGCCGGCGGCGATGCCGTCCCGGCCCCGGACGGGCTCCGTCATCGACGGCGACGCGAACGTGGCGTCGGGCGTGAACGTGGCGGCCCACGCCCCGGCCTCGCCGCCGTCGAGCAGCTGCATGTGGCGGGCGTAGAACTGCTGGATGTCCGTGCTGTCCATGAACGGCCTCCCCTACGACGGTCTCCACGCCCGACCCTGACGCATCCGTGTCGAATCCCGGTCGAGACGGTCGGGACGGCAGCGCGGTCGTCGAGCGGGATTCCAATGCCTTCCGAGCGGCTGCGGCCAGGCTGGCGTGGTCGTCCAGGAGGTGACCGTGCGCATCATTGACCTGTCCTCGCCGGTGGACTCCGGCTCGTTCGAACCGGACCCGGTGGTCCACGAGGTGATGTCCCCGCGTGAGGGCGCGCTGCACATGCGCGACGAGATGCGGAAGCACTTCGGCATCGAGTTCGACCCCGACGACCTGCCGGACGGCGAGTTCCTCTCGCTGGACCGGCTGAGTCTGACCACCCACACCGGCACGCACGTCGACGCGCCCTCGCACTACGGCTCGAAGACGACGTACGGCACCGGCGTGCCCCGGCACATCGACGCGATGCCGCTGGAGTGGTTCCTCGCCCCCGGAGTGGTCCTGGACGTCCGGGGCCGGGAGGCGGGCACGGTCGACGCTGCCGACCTGCGCAAGGAGCTCGACCGGATCGGGTACGCGCTCGCCCCGTCCGACATCGTGATCCTGCACACCGGCGCCGCCGCGTGGTCGGGCACCAGCCGGTACTTCACCGACTTCGTCGGTCTCGACGCGAGCGCCATCGCCTTCCTGCTCGACGCGGGCATCCGGGTGGTCGGCACCGACGCGTTCAGCCTGGACGCGCCGTTCGGCACGATCATCGCCGAGTACCGGAGGACCGGGGACCCCGCCGTGCTCTGGCCCGCCCACGTCGCCGGACGCCACCGGGAGTACTGCCAGATCGAGCGGCTCTCGGGACTGGAGAACCTGCCCGCGCCGTACGGCTTCCAGGTGTCGTGCCTCCCGGTGAAGATCGCCGGCGCCGGGGCCGGCTGGGCGCGGGCGGTCGCCCTCGTCGACGACCAGGACCCGGCAGACGACCAGGACCCGGCAGACGACTAGGACCCGGCAGGGGAGCGCCCGACCCACCGCCACCTGGCGCACAGGACAGCAGCCGACCCGAGGAGAAACCATGTACAGCACGGACCTCGCCGAGGTCTACGAGACGGTGTACCGCAGCCGGGGCAAGGACTGGGCGGCGGAGGCCGAGGACATCGCGGCCGTGGCCCGCCGGCACACCCCGGGCGCCGACACGCTGCTCGACGTGGCGTGCGGCACCGCCGCTCATCTCGGCCCCTTCAGCAAGCTCTTCGCCACGGCGGAGGGCCTGGAGATCGCCGCGCCCATGCGCGACCTGGCGCTGCGGCGGTGGCCCGGCCTCACCATCCACGAGGGCGACATGCGCGACTTCGACCTCGGCCGCCGGTACTCCGTCGTCACCTGCATGTTCTGCGCCATCGGCTATCTGGGCAGCGTCGAGGAGATGCGCTCCGCCGTGGCCTCGATGGCCCGCCACCTCGAACCGGGAGGCGCGCTGATCATCGAACCCTGGTGGTTCCCCGAGCAGTTCAAGGAGGGGTTCGTGGCCGGGGACCTGGCCCGCGAGGGCGACCGGACCGTGGCCCGGATCTCCCACTCCACCCTCCAGGGCCGCGCGACCCGGATGGAGGTCCGCTTCCTCGTCGGGGAGCCGTCGGGCATCCGGACCTTCACCGAGATCGACGTACTGACCCTCTTCACGCGTGACGAGTACGAGCAGGCGTTCCGGGACGCCGGCTGCTCGGTCGCGTACCGGCCGGGCCCGCCGACGGGCCGCGGTCTCTTCGTCGGAGTCAAGGAGCGGGAGGTGTCCGGGCGATGACCACCTACGTCTGGGACTACTTGCGGGAGTACGCCGAGGAGCGCGAGGAACTCCTCGACGCCGTCGACACGGTGTTCCAGTCCGGTCAGCTCGTCCTCGGCGAGAGCGTCTCCCGCTTCGAGCAGGAGTTCGCCGCCTACCACGGGCAGCCGCACTGCGTGGGCGTGGACAACGGCACCAACGCGCTCGTCCTCGGCCTGCAGGCGCTCGGGGTGAAGCCCGGCGACGAGGTGATCACGGTCTCCAACACGGCGGCCCCCACCGTGCTGGCCATCGACGCCGTCGGCGCCCGGCCGGTCTTCGTCGACGTGCGCGAGGAGGACTACCTCATGCGCACCGACCAGCTCGCCGGCGCGCTCACCGAGCGCACCGCGGCCATCGTGCCGGTGCACCTGTACGGGCAGTGCGTCGACATGGCCGCCGTGACCGCCTTCGCCGAGCGCCACGGACTGAAGGTCCTGGAGGACTGCGCCCAGGCCCACGGCGCCCGGCACCACGGCCGGCTGGCCGGGACCATGGGCGACGCCGCGGCCTTCTCCTTCTACCCGACGAAGGTGCTCGGCGCGTACGGCGACGGCGGCGCCGTGGTCACCCGCGACGACGACACGGACGCGAACCTGCGCCGGCTGCGCTACTACGGCATGGAGGACCGCTACTACGTTGTCCAGACCCCCGGGCACAACAGCCGCCTCGACGAGGTGCAGGCCGAGATCCTCCGCCGCAAGCTCCGGCGCCTCGACGCCTACGTCGAGGGCCGGCGGCGCGTGGCGCGACGCTATGCGGAGGGGCTGGGGGACACCGGTCTCGTCCTTCCCGCGAACGCGGTGGGCAATGATCACGTCCACTACGTCCACGTGGTCCGCCACCCCGAGCGGGACCGCATCATCGAGCGGCTCAGGGCGTACGACATCGAGCTGAACATCAGCTACCCCTGGCCGGTGCACACGATGAGCGGCTTCGCGCACCTCGGCCACCGCGAGGGCGACCTGCCGGTGACCGAGCGGCTGGCGAAGGAGATCTTCTCCCTGCCGATGTACCCCTCGCTGCCGCAGCACGTCCAGGAGAAGGTGATCGAGGCGCTCCGCGAGGTGATCGCCGGGCTCTGACACCGAAGCGGGTGCGTGAAACGCCGTGTCCCGGTGAGGCCGACCGGACCTGGAGAGCTGCTACGCGGACTGTGCCGAGGAGGTGGCGCGGACCGTCCGGCTCGCCGCCGAAGCCAGGCTGGT
>NZ_JBEYZD010000049.1:0-11799 GCF_040645895.1 Streptomyces olindensis
GACGGGAGCCGTTGACGAGGATCAGGGGAACGTCCACCGTCGTGGTGCCCAGGTCGGCGGGCAGGGTCCCGCGGGTCTTCTGGCCGGGCTCGGCCGTCAGCGCGCCGATGGTCAGGGTCATGGGTTTGCTCTTTCTGATTCTGACTCAGGCCGTGGTGCGGCCGTTTGTGGTGATGAAGCCGATCGGCTGAAAGGTGCGGCCTTCCAGGGCGAGGTCCGCGGCTATGTCGCCCATGGCGGGTGAGATCTTGAAGCCCTGGCCGGAGAAGCCGGCCAGCAGGACGATGTCGTCGCAGCCCGGCAGGGGGCCGACCAGCGGGCGGGTGCTGTCGGTGTAGCCCTCCATGAGGACGGACAGGCGCACCGGGTCGGGGTTCAGTCCGGGCAGGTGGCGTCGCACCACCTCCGTGAAGGTCTCCAGTTCCTCCGGTGCGACGGTCCGGTTCAGCTGGTTCGGGTCGTCCACCGGCTTGTGGTAGGCCTGGGGCAGGCCGAGCTTGACCGTCAGGCCGTCCGGGGAGGGGATGCCGTAGAAGGGGGTGTCGCCGCAGCGGATGAAGGCGGGGCGCTCGGCGTCTGCCGGGTGGTCCTCGTGGGGCAGGAACCAGGCGCTGATCGTGCGGTAGACGCTCACCTCCCACGGCAGGTCGGGCAGCAGGTCGCCCACCCACGGGCCGGGGGTGACCACCGCGGCGTCGAAACGCTCGGTGTCGGTGTCCGTGCGGATCTCCACGCCTCCCCCCGCGAGGGGAGCGACCTCCCGCACCGGTGTGTAGCGGCGGATCCGGGCCCCCAGCTCCTCGGCGCGCCGGGCCGCGGTCTGGACCGTCAGCTCGGGGCGGACGAACCCCGCGTGGGAGTCGAGGACCACCAGATCGCCGTCGTCGACGCGGAACTGCGGGAAACGCTTGACCATCGACTCGGCGTCGATCACCTCGTGGTCGAGGCCGTGCTCGGCGATGCCGTCCGTGACGGTACGCATCTCGGGGTCGTGGGGCGGCCCCATGACCAGGGCTCCCGTCAGGCGGCGCAGTTCCCGCCCGGTCTCCGCCTGCAACTGCTTCCAGAGGGCGTCGGCGTGCCGGACGAGTGGCACGTAGCGGCCGTCGTGGGTCTGCACGCTGCGGAAGACGCGGGTCTCACCGCCTGCGGCGCTGCGGTCATGGCCGGGCGCGAACCGGTCGTAGCCGACGACCTCGGCGCCCCGGGCCGCCAGCCGCCAAGCGGCCTGGCTGCCCATCGTTCCCACGCCGACCACGGCGACGCGTTTCCTCGCAGCTGACACAGGACTTTCCTTTCGTATTGCCGGGCCGCAAGCTTGGACCCCGAGCGTGAGGATGTTTGGTGGTCACTTGGAGGGGAGCGCGCCCTTGGGGCCGTAACGCTCACATTCGTCCCGGCTTCGGGGAGCCATTCCCTAGCCCTGGGGTCGTGCCGCATTGTGGTATGCAATGCCGCTATCTGGCACAGAGAATGGCAGCGGCTTAGGGGGGAGTCAAGGGGTCGCTGGGGGTGATGGAGCCGGCGACGACCAGGCGGTCCGTGGCGGCGGCGCGGGCGGCGCGGACCAGGACGAGTCGGCAGCACCGGATTCACCCCGATGGTGTCGCCGGACGCGGGTTGAGCGAATCGTCATCACAACAGTGCAGATCGGCATGCCGTGTGGTCGTTGCGGCATGGCGCAGGTGACAGGCCGGACAGCGAGGCTCTGAGCAGCCGCTCCATGGAGGGCGCGGCGGACTGCGAAGGAGCTTTCCCATGGGCCGATACGATCTCGCCCTCATCGGATTCGGAGGTGTCAACCGCGCGCTCGCCGAACTCATATCCCAACGCGGGCACCGCCTCGCCGAGGACTTGGGCTTCGCCCTGCGGGTGGTGGCCATCACCGATCTGCGGGCCGGTTCCCTGGTGGACACCGACGGCATCGATCTGGCGCCGCTGCTGGCCGCCGAACCCGGGGAGCTGAGCTTCGCGGGTCTGCCGGGCGGCAGCGCTGATCCGCGCAACGAGTGGGTGATCCGCGAGGTCCCGGCCGACATCGTCGTGGAGGCGACGTTAACCAACCCCACCGACGGTGAGCCTGCCCTCTCCCATGTGCGCTGGGCCCTGGATTCGGGCAAGCACGTGTGCACCACCAACAAGGGACCGGTCGCACTCGCCGGCCGCGCACTGAAGCAGCTGGCCGCCGAGCGCGGTGTCAGCTTCGAGTTCGAGGGCTCGGTACTCAGCGGCACCCCCGTCCTGCGCACCGCCGAGCGCATGTTCGGCGGCCTGGAGATCACCGGCGTCCAGGGCATCATGAACGGCACCTCGAACTACGTCCTCGGCCGCCTCGAAGAGGGCATCGAGCTGTCGGCGGCCATTACCGAAGCCCAGACGCTCGGGTACGCCGAAGCCGATCCCACCGCGGACATCGAGGGCCACGACGTCCAGCTCAAGGTCATGATCCTGGCCAACGAGGTCCTCGGCGCCGACCTGCGCCGCGAGGACGTCTTCTGCGAGGGCATCTCCGCGCTCACCCCCCACGAGGTGCGGGACGCCGCATCGAAGGGGCTGCGCTGGAAGCTGGTCGGCTCCGCCACCCGCCACGAGGACGGCAGCGTCGACGCCCGCGTCGCCCCGCTCGCCCTGCCCGCCGATCACCCGCTCGCGGGGATCTCCGGCCCGGCCAACGCGGTCGCCTTCCACACCGACCTCCTCGGCACTGTCACGGTGTCCGGGCCGGGCGCCGGGCGCATCGAGACCGCCTACGCCCTGCTGTCGGACATCACCGCCATCCGCCGGCGCCACGCCGACGGCGACACCGCCCCCACGTGCCCCGTTCTGAAGGAGACCCACCGTGTCTGACACCGCCGTGCCCCCCAGCATCGAACTCGGCGCCGACACCACGCCCGTGCACAACCCGTGCACCGGCGAGGTCATCGCCTCGGTGCCCACCGTCGACGCAGGCGCCCTCGGCGGCGTCCTGCAGCAGGCCAGGTGCGGGCGCCGCACCGCGGCCGCGCTGTCCCGCGCCTCCCGGGCCGCGGTCCTGGAACGCGCCGCCCATCTGGTCGAGCGGCGCGCCGAGTCCTTCGCCCAGCTCATCGTCAGCGAGGCCGGCAAGACCATCACCCAGGCCCGCAAGGAAGTCGCCCGCGCCGTCAACACCCTGACCCTCTCCGGAGCGGAGGCACGGCGCAACGCCGGCGAAGTCATCCCCTTCGACTCCTACGAGGGTTCGGAGAAACGGCAGGGCTGGTTCACCCGCGAACCGCTGGGCATCATCGCCGCCATCACCCCGTTCAACGACCCCCTCAACCTGGTCGCCCACAAGCTCGGCCCGGCCATCGCCGGCGGCAACGCCGTCATCCTCAAACCGTCCGCCCTGACGCCGCTGTCCGCGATGCGCCTGGTCGACACCCTCATCGAGGCCGGCCTGCCCGAGGAGATCGTCACCGTCGTCAACGGCGACGCCGACATCGCCGCCGCGATCGTCGCCGCACCCGACGTGCGCATGGTGTCCTTCACCGGCGGCTTCACCACCGGCGAGGCCATCTCCCGCACCGCCGGCCTGAAGAAGCTCGCCATGGACCTGGGCGGCAACGCCCCGGTCATCGTCATGGACGACGCCGACCTGGACGAGGCCGTCGCTGCCTGTGTCTCCGGCGCGTTCTGGGCCGCGGGCCAGAACTGCATCGGCACCCAGCGCATCCTCATCGCCGCCGAGGTCTACGAGCGCTTCCGCGACGCCTTCGTCGCCCGCACCGGAATGCTGCGCGTCGGCGACCCGCTCGACGAGCGCACCGACGTCGGCCCCATGATCAGCCAGGAGGCCGCGGCCGCCACCCGGGCCAAGGTCGACACGGCCGTGGCCGAGGGCGCGGTACTGCTGTGCGGCAACGAGACCGCCGGCGCCCTGTACACGCCGACCGTCCTGGAGAACGTCCCGGCCACCTGCTCCATCTGGCAGGAAGAAGTGTTCGCCCCCGTCGTCGTGCTCCAGCAGTTCACGACTTTCGAGGACGCCATCGAGCGGGCCAACGCCATCGACTACAGCCTCCACGCGGGCATCTTCACCTCCCGCCTGGACCACGCCCTGAACGCGGCCCGCCTGCTGGAAGCCGGCGGAGTCATGATCAACGACTCGTCCGACTACCGCTTCGACGCCATGCCGTTCGGCGGATTCAAGTACGGCAGCATGGGCCGCGAAGGCGTGCGCTTCGCCTTCGAGGAGATGACCCAGCCCAAGGTCGTCTGCGTCAACCACATCACCGACGTGGTCCAGTGACCACCTTGCGTACCGAGCGCGACCGTCTTGGCGGTGGCGCGACCTGGCGGAGCGGTTCTGGCCACGGAAGGCGGGTTACGAGGGAGCACCTGGCCCCGCGGCGCCGCCCTGCAGGCCGCCCACGCAGTGCGCTCGATGACCGCCCCGACCCCCGCACATCGCGGGCCGGCGCCGTGGCCGCCGTGCTCGGCCGGGAGCAGGCCACCCGCACCTCACCCAGGTACCGCCGAACTCCGCACTCCTCGCGGGCGGTTGACCACCCTGGACAGGGTGAGCGCTGTGACCGTGTCCCGTACGCCGGGCATCTGGGCGATGTCCTCCCATATGCCCCGTATACGTTCCAGTGAGGCCGCCTCCACGCGAACCATGATGTCGAAGTCGCCGCTGAGGATCTCGCAGATGACGACTTCCGGAATGCGTTTGAGCGCGGCCAGGACGTCACCACCGCGCATACGGTCCTGACGGTAGACGAGTACGAGTGCCGAGACGACATCGCCGGTGTCGCCGTCGGCGCGGACGATGGTGTAGCCGGCGATGTGTCCCTCGCGCTCGAGCCGTTCGATGCGCTGGCGCACCGCGTTGCGGGACAGCAGCACCTTGTCGGCCAGTTCCGAATGGGAGATGCGGCCGTTGCGGGTCAGCTCGGCGATGATCTTCTCGTCGATGGCGTCCACAGTGGACCGTCTCCTTCGCGAATCGGGCGAGGTGGCAAATCCCCACGGCAAGCGGGGGTGCCGGCGCTTCGGGAGGCTGTCTGCCCGCATCTCCTCGGCCCGGTCGCGGTCCGACTTCCGCGTTCTCGGCTCACTTGGCAGGATTCCAGCGTGTGCCACATTGTGGAATACCATTCCGCAATGTGGCATAGACGATGCCAGTTGCGTGGCGGGGAGTCAAGAGGGTCGCGGGGGCACTCCGCTGGAGCCGATGCCGGCGGGCCGAGGCCGCGTCGATCCCGACGGCGTAGGGCTTCGCCGTCTCGAGCGCGCGCTCCAGCGGCGTGGCTCTCGGCGGGTGCGTCACGAAAGGCGTGGGCATGCAGCGGGGAGTCGGCGGCGTCAAGCGTGTCACCGCACGCGACGGGGTCGCAGAGGCGGCGTCGTGGAAGCGGAGTGGACCGAAAGTCCAGGGGCTGGGATCAGGGCGCTCGGAACGTGCGGGTCGTGCGGCCCAGAGCCTTCAACTGCCGCCGGCCGGCATGGGCTGAGAGAGTCGGCGGGGGGCGGAGGGGCTGGCTGTCGATCGTCGTCGCGGCGCCCAGGAGGGCCTGAACATCGCGGATTGCATAAACGTGCAGCGAAACGTATAGTCATGCCATCACGAGGAGGATGGATTCCATGGCGGTACGTGCGGCAGTGGCCGGAGCGAGTGGATACGCGGGCGGGGAACTGCTGCGTCTGCTCCTGGCGCACCCCGAGGTCGAGATCGGCGCCCTGACCGGCAACTCCAACGCCGGGCAGAAGCTCGGTGCGCTCCAGCCGCACCTGCTGCCCCTGGCCGGCCGAGTGCTCCAGGAGACCACCCCCGAGGTCCTCGCCGGCCACGACGTCGTCTTCCTCGCGCTGCCGCACGGGCAGTCCGCCGCCGTCGCCGAGCGGCTCGGCCCCGACGTGCTGGTGATCGACATGGGCGCCGACTTCCGGCTCACCGACGCCGCCGCCTGGGAGAAGTTCTACGGCTCGCCCCACGCCGGGACCTGGCCCTACGGCCTCCCCGAACTGCCGGGTGCCCGCGCCGCGCTGGAGGGGTCCAAGCGCATCGCGGTACCCGGTTGCTACCCGACCGCGGTCTCCCTGGCCCTCTTCCCGGCCTACGCCGCCGGCCTGGCCGGGCCCGAGGCCGTGATCGTCGCCGCCTCCGGCACCTCCGGCGCGGGCAAGGCGCCCAAGCCGCACCTGCTGGGCAGCGAGGTCATGGGGTCGATGTCCCCGTACGGCGTCGGCGGCGGGCACCGGCACACGCCCGAGATCACCCAGAACCTCAGCGCGGCCGCCGGCGGGCCGGTCTCCGTGTCCTTCACGCCGACCCTCGCGCCGATGCCCCGCGGCATCCTCGCCACGTGCAGCGCGAAGGCGACGGACGGCGTCACCGGCGAGTCCCTGCGCGCCGCCTACGAGAAGGCCTACGCCGACGAGCCCTTCGTGCACCTGCTCCCCGAGGGGCAGTGGCCCGCCACGGCGTCCGTCTACGGTTCGAACGCCGTTCAGGTGCAGGTCGCGCACGACGAGGCCGCCGGCCGGATCATCGTGATCAGCGCCATCGACAACCTCACCAAGGGCACCGCGGGCGGTGCCGTCCAGAGCATGAACATCGCCCTCGGTCTCGACGAGACCACCGGACTGACGACGATCGGAGTTGCGCCGTGAGCGTGACGGCAGCGAAGGGATTCACGGCGGCGGGCATCGCCGCCGGGATCAAGGAGAACGGCAACCCCGACCTGGCCCTCGTGGTCAACAACGGCCCCCGCCGCGCCGCCGCCGGCGTCTTCACCTCCAACCGCGTGAAGGCCGCCCCGGTGCTGTGGTCCGAGCAGGTCCTCAAGAGCGGCCAGGTGTCCGCCGTCGTCCTCAACTCCGGCGGCGCCAACGCCTGCACGGGACCCAAGGGCTTCCAGGACACGCACGCCACCGCCGAGAAGGCCGCCGAGGTCCTCGGGCGGGGCGCCGTCGAGGTCGCCGTCTGCTCGACCGGCCTCATCGGCGTCCTCCTGCCCATGGACAAACTGCTCCCGGGCGTCGAGCAGGCCGCCGAGGCGCTCAGCGAGCACGGCGGCGAGAAGGCCGCCATCGCCATCAAGACCACCGACACCGTCCACAAGACGTCCGTCGTGACGAAGGACGGCTGGACCGTCGGCGGCATGGCCAAGGGCGCGGGCATGCTCGCCCCCGGCCTCGCCACCATGCTCGTCGTCCTCACCACCGACGCCGCACTCGATGACGAGGTGCTGGACAAGGCGCTCCGGGCGGCGACGCGCACGACCTTCGACCGGGTCGACTCCGACGGCTGCATGTCCACCAACGACACCGTCCTGCTCCTGGCCTCCGGCTCCTCCGGCCTCACCCCGGAGTACGAGGAGTTCGCCGAGGCCGTGCGGCAGGTCTGCGACGACCTCGGCCGGCAGCTCATCCGGGACGCCGAGGGCGCCAGCAAGGACATCAAGGTCGAGGTGATCAACGCCGCGACCGAGGACGACGCCGTCGAGGTGGGCCGCTCCATCGCCCGCAACAACCTCCTCAAGTGCGCCATCCACGGCGAGGACCCCAACTGGGGCCGGGTGCTCTCCGCGATCGGCACCACGTCCGCCGCCTTCGAGCCCGACCGGCTCAACGTCGCCATCAACGGCGTCTGGGTCTGCAAGAACGGCGGCGTCGGCGAGGACCGCGAGAAGGTCGACATGCGCTACCGCGAGGTGCACATCGTCGCCGACCTCGCCGCCGGGTCCGAGACCGCCACCATCTGGACCAACGACCTCACCGCCGACTACGTCCACGAGAACAGCGCCTACTCGTCATGAGCACCACGCGGAAACACACCGCCCTGCCCAAGGCCCAGATCCTCATCGAGGCCCTGCCCTGGCTGGTCCGGCACAACGGCAGGACGGTCGTCATCAAGTTCGGCGGCAACGCCATGATCGACGAGGACCTGAAGGCGGCCTTCGCCCAGGACGTGGTCTTCCTGCACCACGCCGGACTCAAGCCGGTCGTCGTGCACGGCGGCGGCCCGCAGATCAGCGCCGCCCTGGACCAGCACGGCATCGTCAGCGAGTTCAAGGCGGGCCTGAGGGTGACCACCGAGGACGCCATGGACGTCGTCCGGATGGTGCTGGCCGGCCAGGTGCAGCGCGAGCTGGTCGGGCTGCTCAACCAGCACGGGCCGCTCGCCGTCGGCCTGACCGGCGAGGACGCGCACACCATCACCGCCACCAAACACCAGCCGGAGATCGACGGCGAACTGGTCGACATCGGCCGGGTCGGCGAGATCACCGCGATCGACACGGGCGCCATCGAGGCCCTGCTCGCCGACGGCCGCATCCCGGTCGTCTCCTCGATCGCCCGCTCCCAGGACGACGGACATGTCTACAACGTCAATGCTGATACGGCGGCTGCGGCACTCGCTGCTGCACTGGGCGCCGAAACCCTCATGGTCCTCACGGACGTCGAGGGCCTCTACGAGGACTGGCCGAACAGCGACGAGGTGATCAGCCGCCTCACCGCCGCCGAGCTGGAGCGGCTGCTGCCGGACCTGTCGTCCGGCATGGTGCCGAAGATGGAGGGCTGCCTGCACGCGGTGCGCAACGGCGTGACCACCGCCCGGGTCATCGACGGCCGGGTCCAGCACTCGATCCTGCTGGAGATCTTCACCGACGAGGGGATCGGCACGATGGTCGTGCCGGACGAGAAGGGGGGCCCCGCATGACGGGCAACGCGGAACTCGGCGAGCGGTGGCAGGGCGCGCTCATGAACAACTACGGCGCCCCGCTGCTGCCCCTCGTCCGCGGTGAGGGCACCGCCGTCTGGGACGCCGACGGCACGCGGTACCTGGACTTCGTCGGCGGCATCGCGACCAACGCCCTCGGCCACGCCCACCCGGCGATCGTCGAGGCCGTCAGCACCCAGATCGGCACCCTCGGCCACATCTCCAACTTCTTCATGGCCGAGCCGACCGTCGCCCTCGCCGAGCGGCTGCTCAACCTGTTCGGCCGGGACGGCAAGGTCTTCTTCTGCAACTCCGGCGCCGAGGCCAACGAGGCCGCCTTCAAGATCGGCCGGCTGACCGGGCGGACCCACATCGTGGCCACCGAGGGCGCCTTCCACGGCCGGACCATGGGCGCCCTGGCGATGACCGGCCAGCCCGGCAAGCGGGAGCCGTTCCTGCCGCTGCCCGGCGACGTCACCCACGTGCCGTTCGGCGACGCGCAGGCCCTGGCCGCAGCGGTCACCGAGGAGACCGCGCTCGTCATCGTCGAGCCGATCCAGGGCGAGCTCGGCGTGGTCGTCCCGCCGGCCGGGTACCTCAAGGCGGCCCGGGCGATCACCGCCGCGAACGGGGCGCTCCTCGTCCTCGACGAGGTGCAGACCGGCATCGGCCGGACCGGGCACTGGTTCGAGTACCAGGCCCACGAGGGCGTCCTGCCGGACGTCGTCACCCTCGCCAAGCAGCTCGGCGGCGGGCTGCCGCTCGGCGCGACCGTCGCCTTCGGGCGCGCCGCGGAGCTGCTCCAGCCCGGCCAGCACGGCACGACCTTCGGCGGCAACCCCGTCGCCTGCGCCGCCGGGCTGGCCGTCCTCGACACCATCGAGAATGAGGGGTTGCTGGAGAACGTCAAGCGGCAGAGCGAGAGGTTGCGGGACGGAATCGAGGGCCTCGGTCACCAGTTGATCGATTTCGTCCGGGGTGCGGGTCTCCTGCTGGGTATCGTGCTCACCGAGCCGCTCGCGCCCCAGGTGCGCCAGGCGGCTCAGGAGGCCGGTTTCCTGGTGAACGCGCCCGCCCCCGACGTCGTCCGGCTGATGCCGCCGCTGAACCTCCGCGACGACGAGGTGGACGCGTTCCTGGGCGCGCTGCCCGGCATCCTCCAGGCAGTGAACGGGGACGGACGATCCGGGGAATGAGACGACGATGAGCCAGGCGCAGGACCACGAGCAGCCGGGGGCGAACGGGCCCGCCGTGCCGCAGACCCGCACCGCACGCCACCGCCGGATCGTGGACATCCTCAACCGGCAGCCGGTGCGGTCGCAGAGCCAGCTGGCGAAGCTGCTCGCCGACGACGGGCTGAGCGTCACGCAGGCGACGCTCAGCCGGGACCTGGACGAGCTGAACGCGGTGAAGATCCGCAACACCGACGGCGACCTGATCTACGCGGTGCCGAGCGAGGGCGGTTTCCGCACACCGCGGGCCCCGCTCGGCGGGTCGGCGAAGGAGGAGCGGATGCGGCGGCTCTCGCAGGAGCTGCTGATCTCCGCGGAGGCCTCGGCGAACCTCGTGGTCCTGCGCACGCCCCCGGGGGCCGCGCAGTTCCTGGCCTCGGCCATCGACCAGGCCGAGCTGCACGACATCCTGGGGACGATCGCCGGTGACGATACGTTGCTGCTGATCAGCAGGGAGCCGACGGGTGGGCAGGCGCTGGCCGACCATCTGCTGAGGCTGGCGCAGAACGGGCACTGAGGGCTGTCGCAGGCACGGGTGGTGTTGCCGTTCGGGGTGGTCGTCGTCCGGGTGCGGGTGCGCTGTGGCTGGTCGCGCAGTTCCCCGCGCCCCTGGGGGCCGGTCACCCGAGCCGCGTGGCCAGGCCCCCCGTGCACCGCACCTCGTCACCGGCCGTGATCAGCAGCGCCTCCACGTCCGGCAGCGACTCCAGCCACGCCAGACCTTCCCGCGAGCCCATCGCGAACGCGGCCGTGGCCCAGCAGTCCGCCCAGGTCAGGCGAGGCGCCACCACCGTCACGGCGACCAGGTCCGTCACGGCCGAACGCCCGGTGCGCGGGTCGACGATGTGCGTCCCGCGCTCGGCCGTACCGGACGTGGCCACGGAGAGCTCGTCCGTACCGGCCGCCGAGATGACCGCCGCGAGGCCGCCCGGACGCAAGGGGTCCGAGACGCCGACCCGCCACGGCCGCTGCGCTCCCGGCCTCCCGAGGAGCTGGACGTCGCCGCCGCCGTTGAGGTTCACCCCGCACACCCCGGGCACCTCCGCCAGCCGCCGTGCCGCCCGCTCGACGGCCCAGCCCTTGACGATGCCGGTCGGGTCGAGGCGTCCCTGGTACGACGTGCTGAACCAGCCGTCGCTCAGCCGTTCCGCCTCGGCGGCCAGCTCCAGCACCTCGGCGACCTCGGGATCGCACTCCTCGACGGTCAGCTCACCGCGTTGCAGCCGGGAGACCTGGCTGTCCTCGCGGTAGGTGCTGAACACCTCGTCGACCCGGTGCAGCCCGGCCACGACCTCGTCCAAGGCCGCGCGGACGGCGGCCGGTTCCCCGCCGCGGACGTCGAGGGAGAAGACGGTCCCCATCGCCTCCTCCGCATGACGTACCGCGGCGGGAGCCTGAGCGGAGTCGGCCACCGTGTCAGCCACCGGCCTGGTCCAGCGCCGACTGGAGGGACTGCTTGTAGCCCGCGCTGGTGTAGGTGGCCCCGGAGACGGAGTCGATCTGCGCGTTCCCGGCCGCGACGGCCGCCTGGTTGAGGCGGGGCACGGAGCTGGAGGTGATCTGGTCGCTGCGCCCGCCCTTGGGAGCCTGGACCGCCTCGGCCTTGGTGATCTTCCCGCCCGTGACGGTCACCCGCACCTGGACCGGGCCGTACTGCGTCTGCGCCACGCTGCCGGTGAGGGTCTGGGCCTGGGGCTGCGCCGCCTGACCGCCGCCCGAGCCCGCGGCCTGGGACGAGCCGCCCCCGGCCGGGACTTTGTCCAGGGCGGACTGGAGGGACTTCTTGTACCCGGCGCTGGTGTACGTCGCCCCGGACACCGCGTCGATGTCCGCGCTCCCGGCCGCGATGGCCGCCTGGTTGAGGCGGGGCACGGAGCTGGAGGT